>CAIXEV010000605.1 GCA_903918555.1 uncultured bacterium
GATCGTGTCATCCACAAACATGCGAGGCTGATGTGTCCCTAAAGCCCCTCATCCTAAGACTTTGCGACGCCGAGGTGATGGCGGCGCTGCGCGACTTTCCCACCATGCAACGCTGGGAGGTGCTCCGGCGGCACCACGCGCCCATGTCGGCGCAGGAGTTCGCGTCGGCCTGCTCGGTCACGCAGTCGAAGGCGCTCGCATCGCTCGATCTCCTGCTCGACGGCGGCTTCGTCGTTCGGCACCGCGCGACGGCACGCCGCCGCCATCCGACCTTCACCGTGGCGGCCGACGAGATCCTCGTGGTCTTCGACTCCGACAACGACGAGCAGCGGCGCTGGATCAACTCCCAGGCCGCCGAGCTGAGGCGCTTCAGCCGCCATGCGATCGATTCACACATCACGATGCCGTCGCATCCCGGAGGCGCGAAGCGGATCTACGGGGAGTTCTACCGAGCCCCGACGCTGACGCCGGCGGAGGTGGAGCGGGCATGCGCGATTCTGCAGCAGGCCGTCGACGCCATCACTGAGCTCGAGCGCGAGGCGCTGGCGAGATCCCGCCGCGACGAGAAGAACGGCTCGGTGGCGGCCGAACCGGACGAGTCGAGCCAGGCCTACATCCTCGCCGTCAATTTCGTCGCGGTCGACGCGGGAGTGCTTCCGCTTCCCAAGCTCGCGTTCATGGAATCCGAGATGGCGCTCCGTCGCTCTGCATCGCGCGCGACGAGTCCGAAGTCCCTGCTCACGGCGCGCGAGATCGAGATCGCGACGAGGCTCGCCTCCGGCAAGTCGCGGCCGGAGACCGCGAAGGCGCTCGGCGTCAGCGCAAACACCATCGCCTCGGCGACGAAGCGCATCTACGCGAAGCTCGGCGTCCGCAACCGCGTGGAGTTCACCAGCCGAATGGCAGGACAGCCGTCGCCATGAATCAACCCACCGTCCTCAGCCTCGAGTGCCCGAAGCTTCGCGCGGCCATGTCGGACATCTCGCTGACGCAACGGTGGGAAGTCCTGCGTCGCTCGGCGAATCCGCTCACCACGCATGCGCTCGCCGACGCCTGCGGGGTCTCGGACGGCGTCGCCCAGCGCACGCTCGACCTGCTCGTGGAGGCCGGTCTTGCGGTTCGGCTCCGCGCCAGCGCCCGCCGCCGCGAGATCACCTACCGCGCCGTCTCCGAGCGCGTCCTCGTGCAGTGGGACGCCACCTCGGGGTCGGACCTCGTGTTCCTGCTCCAGAACCGGCAGGCGATGCGCGCCTACAGCCGCGGCGTCATCGACCGGAACGACACGGTGGAGACGCGCGGGATGCCGGGGCTTCCGAAGTTCCGCGGACACCAGTCGTTCACGCTGACGAAGGCGGAGTCGGAGTCGATCGCGCAGGCGCTGCGCAACGCGTGGCAGTTCATCACGCAGGTCGAGATGCTCGCGCGCGAACGCGCGGCGGCCGCGCACGCGAAGCGCGGCCAGCGCAAGGACGCGGCCAACCCGTCCGAGGACGCCGAGGAGCATCCCTACCATGTGGCGCTCGAGTTCCGGCCGCTCAAGACGGCCGAGCTTCCCATCTGCGATATCGGAGCCTGGGAGAAGAAGGCCCTCGCGAGGGAACTTGCCTATCTCACGCGGTCGCCCGCGGCGGTGCTCACGCAGCGCGAGCAGCAGGTCGCGAAGCGTCTCGCGGACGGCGAATCGCGGCCGGAGGTCGCGAAGGCGCTTGGCGTCACCCTGAACACGATCAACTCCGCGACGAAGCGCATCTACACGAAGCTCGGCGTGCGGAACCGGGCGGAGTTCACCGCGCGCATGAAGAGCGGCTGAGAGCGGACGCCGCACAGGCTACGCTGCCCCGCGAATCTGCACCGCGAATCTGCCCCGCGAATCCGCCCTGCGAATCTGCCCCGTAACGCCTGGAGCCTTGATGTCGAGCAAGACCGTCCTCAGTTTTTCCGTGCCGGCGACCCTGGCCGCGTTCAACGATCTCAAGCTCCTGCAGCGCTGGGAAGTCCTGCGGCGCGCGCCCTCGGAGCTGAGCGTGCCGCAGTTCGCCGCGGCGATCGGAGCCGCGCTCCCCGAGGCGCAGTCCGCGCTCGACCGGCTCATCGATGCCGGACTCGCGGTGCGCCTGCGCGCCTCGCGGACCCGCAAGCACATCGCGTATCGATCGGTCGCGACCGAGGTCATGCTCGTGTGGAATCCCGATGTGCCCGAACAGCGCAAGGCGGTGCAGGACTTCCACCTCGCCATGCGCCGCCTGAGCCGCGAGATCCTCGACCGGCACCTCGCGCCCGGGCATGGCTCGTCGAAGCCGAAGGCTTGCTTCTTTGGCTATGCGTCGGTGATGCTCACGGCGCAGGAGATCGACACGGTCAACCGCCTGCTGCGCGCCGCATGCGCGGTCATCGACGAGGCCGACATCCGCGCCGAGGAGCGTGCGCGCGGCACCTACGCGGGCGAGATCGGTCCAGACACCGAGCACCCGTATCACCTCGCCGTCGAACACCGGCCGCTTGCAGGCCCCGAGGCGCCGATCCCGCATTTCGAGCTCTGGGACGAGCGGTCGGTGCCGCGCGAGATCGCGCGCGTCACGCAGTCCGCGAGCAGCGTGCTCACGCCGCGTGAACTCGAGATCGCCAAGCGCCTCGCCTCGGGCCAGACGCGGCCGATCATCGCGAAGGCGCTCGACCTGACCGTCAACACCGTGGCCTCGGCCTGCAAGCGCATCCATGCGAAGCTCGGCATCCACTCCCGCGCGGAGCTCACGGCGCGGTTGAAAGGCGTCTGAGCAGACGCCGCGCGTGCGGCGTGTCGGAACCCGCGAGAAGGCTCGCGGCGAGCATGACGGAGTTGATGTCTTCGTGCATCGACCACGATGGCGCCGACTGCGCGGCGGGCGCGATCCACGCCGACTCGATGCGCGCCGCGAGATCGAGATGCCTCACCGCAGACTCGAGGGACGCGCGAAGGATCGCGCGGTCCGCGGTTTCGCCGAACCGCGAGGGGTGCTCCTCGACCTGTTCGCACATCGCCGGAAGGGCGCGGAGGCCGATCGCGAGCCCGATCTCGCGGAACGCGAGCCGGCCACCCGGCGGCGCGCCGAGCTCGCGCACTGACGACCATTGCGCGAGGCTGCTCCCCGCGTCATCGGCGATCCGCAGGAGCAGCGGGTCGAACGGCATCCGCCCCGTCGCGACGAGGTCGATCAGCTCGCCAAGCGACGAGAGCAACCCGCCGATCCCGAGCGCGTCGCGCGTCGACCATGAGGCCACGCCATCGCAGAGGAGGCGATAGTCCTGGATGAGCTCGGCCAGTTCCGCGTCATCGGCGCCGAAGTCCTGGCGCGTCGCCTGCACGCGCCACGCGGCCGCAAGCCCATCGAGCGGGTCGTGATGCCCCATCGAGGCCACGAGCGGGCGGGAGAGGTCGATGCTCATCTTCCAGTACATGCTGCGCGGCTTGCCGGGGATCCGCGGCGCAAGGAACGCGTCGTGCGCGCGACGGGCGAGTTCGAGCGCCATCGTGTTCCAGCGGGGCTCGAACGCGACACGCGACAAGCGATCGAGCGCGAGCATCCAGCGCACGAGGTAGTGGAAGTACTGGCCGTCGCGCTCCCACTCGAGGCGCTCCTGCAGCGGTTCGCCGGCCATGCGCTCAGGCAGCGGCTTGCCGATCCGCAGCCCCCCCGCGGTCGGGCGCTGCGCGCCCTCGGCCTCGCCGAGCCCGCTGATCCATCCGCGCCGCGCGTCGTCGGGGCGATGCCTCGCGAGCGCGGCGTGCACGAGGCCGACCAATCGCTCCGCATCGGCGAGATGCGCGGGGTTTCCCGTGCGGCGATGGAGCGCAACCAGCGTGAAGACCGCGCAGGCGTCGGTCCACAGATAGCGTCTCGCGGGCTCCACACCCGCCTCGACCGTTGCGCCTGTGCGCGCGAGATAGGCGCGGAGAAGCCGCTCCGCCATCGCCGTCCGGGTCTCGTTCATGGCCGATCCTCCCGCGCGCAGTGTGGTCGAGCGGATCCGGTCGGCCCGAGGGGAATCTTCCCCGACGCGGCCGCGCAGGTCGTCTCGGGGAATTCTCCATGCGAATTGAGAGACGGCGAAGTCATCCGCGGAATCCGTGTGGAGGCGCACTGGCTGCAGTTGCCAGACGCCCGACAACAACAGACCCCGAACCTCGGAGAAACACCATGTCCCTCGCCACCACCCGTCATCTCGCCGCCCTCGGCACGACCCTCTCGCTGCTCCTCGCCGGTTCCGCCCACGCGGTGCTCACGAACGCCAACTTCGAGATTCCAACCACGACCTCGGCGAGCAATGTGCTCAACAACTTCCCCGGCTTCGCGGGCATCTGGGGCCCCGAAATGGGCTCGATCACGACCGCCACGATGGGCGTCACGCCGTTCGCCGGCTCCCGCATGCTGCAGATGACCGACGACGGCCTCAGCTACACGCAGACCTTCCAGGCGGTCGATGTCACGAGCTACGGCGGCCTCATCAACGCCGGTCAGGCGCAGCTCGTCGCAACCGCGATGCTGAACACCAACGGCGGCTACACGGGCGCGCTCGGCCTCGTCAATGTGATGTACTTCTCCGGCTCGACCTGGGGATCGATGATCGGCAACTCGGGCAACGGCACGCTCTTCCTCGACGCGAATCCGCAGACCTGGGAAGGCGTCTCGGTCACCTCGATGATCCCCGTCGGGACCACCTGGCTCGTCTATCAGGTCGCGTTCCAGAACGCCTCGATCGGCACGAACACGGGCTTCGCCGATCTGGCCGGAATCGACATCCTGCAGGTGCCCGCGCCGGGCGCGCTCGCGCTGCTCGGGCTCGCCGGTCTCGGCGCGCGCCGCC
>CAIXEV010000606.1 GCA_903918555.1 uncultured bacterium
CAAGCACATCCTCGGCACGTGCCGTCAGGTGCCGTGCACCTCTTGGCACGTGCCGGGCACCGTTTCCGTGCCGGGCACCGTTTCCAAGATACGATCCGCGCCCCCATGGCCCGCGAGCATCAGCCCATCCAGATCGGTCTGCCTCCAGAGTCCGCGTGGCGGATCACCGAGCCGACCCCGATCTCGCTCGTGGCCTTCATCGCCGGCGACGAGCTCCCCGATCCGGGCGAGGCCTTCCTCGCCGCCGCCCGCGCGTTCGGCGCCGAGCCCACCTCGGTCGAGCCGATGCCGATCGACGACCCGTCGATCCACTGGGCGTTCTCCTTCGAGGCCCGCGGCCGCACCTCGCGCGTCCTCCTCTGGTGCGAGGCCGCGCGCCCGGGCCAAAGCCCCGACAACCGCGCCCCCGACGCGCGCCACCTGATCGTCATCCAGACGCTCCTCGAGCCGTCGACCCCCGACGACGCCGCGCGCGCCGCCGCCACCAAGCAAGCCGTGTGGCCCGCGTCGGTCGCCGACTTCGTCCGCCTCGCCGCCACCGCCGCAGGCGCCGCCGGCCTCGCGCGCACCCAGCTCCTCTTCGACCCCGAGCTCGGCATCGTCTACAGCCCCGAAGACTGCGCGCGCCTCTTCCTCGGCGGCGCGACCCCGCCCGGCGAACTCGTCGACGAGCGCCACCTCTACCGCATCGAGCTCCGCTCGCGCGGCCCCGGCACGCCGCAGTGGATCACCACCGTCGGCCTCGCCCGCGTCGGCAAGCCCGAACTCGAGATGCTCGAGGTCCCCGAACCGCTCACCGCGGCCGCGCTCCAGCTCATCGACGCCCTCGCCGCGCGCTTCATCTCCGAGGAACTGCCGCACGCGGGCGTCCCCTTCGAGGCGGGCGTCGACCTCGCGCTCGCGCTCGTGCCGGCCACCGAGGCCGCCGAAACCGTCGCCCCCGAGGTCGCCGGTTCGCCCGCCGATCGCGCGCGATTCGGCCCCGCACCCCGCGCGGCCGTCTGTGCGGCCGGGCAGCGGGGCAGCTTCCGCAAGATCTGGTCGACGCCCGTCGAGGCGCTCGAGCGCCTCATGCGCCATGACGCCGGGCTCTTCCTCTCGCTGCGCATCGTCGAGGTCCGCGAGCGCCTCGCGCGCAGCACCTGGAACGACCTCGCCGCCGCCCACGCCACCCACGGCGCATCGGCCACGATCGCGTTCCTCGTGAAGGTCGCGCACGGGGAAACCGACGCCGACACCCCGCTCGAGCATGTCTGGATCGCCGTCACCAAGGCGACTTCCACGGGCGGCCGCGGCTCGTCGCCGCACACGGGAGCGATCGACTTCGCGCTCGACGCCGTCGGCGACTGGCGCGTCCTCGGCCTCCTCGACGGCGGCGAGAGCATCGGCCCCGACCGAGTCGACCTGCTCCGCACCCGCTGACGACCCGCGCCGCGCTCGCACCCCGCGCCGCGCCCGCACCCCGCGCCGCGCCCGCAACCCTTCCGCGCCCCGCGCGAATCCTCATCGATCGCGCCCCCAACCCCCGCCCGGCGCGCACGACCATGCGAGAATGAATCCGTGGCACTCTTCGCCGCCCGCGATCCCGACCGACCCCGCTACCGAACCCGCTTCATGCGTGCGGGCGTCGTCTATGTGATCGCCATCCTCGTGATGGGCATCGCCTCGGGCGCGCGGCCCAACAACCTCATCATCTGGGTCTTCAGCGCCATGATCGCGGCGCTCCTCGCCTCGGGCGTCCTCTCGGGCCTCATGATGACGCCGCTGCGCGCCACGCGCATCGAGCCGCGCCGCGGACGCGTCGGCGAACCGCTCCTCATCCGCTACGAACTCGCGAATCGCTCGCGCCTCATCCCGTCCTACGACCTCACCGTCACCGAGTCGGTCGATCCGAAGCTGCTCGAACCTGCGGGCACCGCCTGGGCGCTGCATGTCGGCCCCGGCGACACCGTGCACGCCGAGGCCGTCTTCCGCCCCGTGCGCCGCGGCGCCGTCCAGCTCAAGGGCTTCGAGGTCGCCACCACCTTCCCGTTCGGCCTTCTGCGCAAGATCGTGCGCATCCCGCGCACGGGCGAGGTCCTCATCCACCCCGAGATCCTGCCGCTCCGCGCCGACCTCCTCGCGCGCGTGACCTCGGGCGCGTTCGGCGGCCAGCGCCTCTCCGCGAAGGGCGGCGGCAACGACGACTTCTTCGGCGTGCGCGAGTACAGGAGCGGCGACAGCATCCGCACCATCGCGTGGAAGCGCCTCGCGGGCACGGGCCAGCTCGCGACCATCGAGCGCAGCCGCGCCGTGCCGCCGCGCGTGCGCGTGCTGCTCGACCTCCGCGCGCCGACCGCGTCGCTGCGCACGGCGCCGGGCGAGGACGCGCGCACGCTCGAGGAGCGCGCCATCGTCATCGCCGCGAGCACCATCGCGCTCGCCGACCGCCTCGGCTACGAGTACGCGCTCTCGGTCGCGGGCGTCGAGATCCCCGCGGTCGCGCTGCGCAAGGGCCACTTCCACCGCGAGAAGATCATGTCGCTCCTCGCGGCGCTCGACCTCGACGCGCCGCGCGCCGCGGGCAACGGCCTCTCCGCAAGCGACGAGCGCGCCGCGCTCGTGTGCGTGCACGCCGACCGCGTCGACACCGCGGTCGCGCCCGAATCGGCGTGGCACTTCACCGCGCGGCAGATCGACTCGATCCTCGACCAAGGCGCCGAGCAGCGCGCCGCCGAGCCGGCCGCAGCCGCGCCGCCACCCGGAGGCGCCGCGTGACGCTCCTCCGGCAGTACCGGTTCGCGAGCTTCATGCTCGTCCTCGTCTCGATCATCGCGTTCTCGATCGCCACGGTCGACTTCGCGCAGCTGTTCCTCGCGGTCACGCTCGCGATGGTCAGCTGGTACATCACCGAAGGCCCGCGCGGGCGCACGCTGCCGCACTGGCTCTCGAACACGATCATCGTCGCGCTGCTCGCGTGGGTCGGCCTCGGCTTCCTGCGCAGCGGCGAGCTCTCGGGCGCCGTCGCCGCGCTCGGCCGATTCCTGCTCTGGCTCCTCATCATCAAGCTCTACTCGCGGCCCACGGTGCACGAGGAGCGCCAGCGCCTCTCGCTCGCCACGATGCTCGTCATCGCGGGCTGCCTCGAGAGCGTGCAGTTCGCGTTCGGCGCGCTCGTCGTCCTCTATGTCGCGCTCGCGGTGTGGACCGCGATGCTCTGGCGCCTGCACCGCAGCTACGAGCGCGGCCGCAGCTCGCGCGCGGCCACCCAGGGCTTCGCGCCGCCGCTCGAGCTCGCCTTCGGACGCCGCGCCACGCCGCAGTTCCGCGGCATGACGGTCATCTCGGTGCTCTTCGTCTTCGTGGCCAGCGCGGGCGTCTTCCTGCTCTTCCCGCGCATTCCCACCATGCTCGACACCCGCGGCCCGCGCGGCGCGCGCAGCGTGTCCGGCTTCTCCGACGAGATCAGCCTCCGCGGCGGCGACCGCATCAGCGAGAGCCGCCGCGAGCTCTTCGTCGTGCGCTGGCTCGATCCGACGGGCGAGCCCGTGCTTCCCGCGCGGCCGCTGCTCCTGCGCGGCGCGGTGCTCGACCGCTACGACCCCGCGGGCGAACGCTGGCTCTCGGCGCGCTCGGTGACGGGCGTGCGCACCATCCGCACGCCGGCCGAGCAGGCCTTCGTGTCGCTCGGCTCGGGCGGCGCCGACGCGCCCGCCTCGCTCCACACCGCCGAATTCGAGATGCGCGCGCTCGCGACCGATGTCGTCTTCACGCTCTACGCGCCGGTCGCGCTCTCGACCACCGACTCGCGCACGGTCAGCTTCGACCCCGCGACCTACCTCATCCGCGACGCGTCGAGCAACCGCGCCAGCCGCTACTGGTCGTACTCGCTGCGCGTCCAGCCGCAGCCCGCGGGCGGCGTGCTCGAGGGCCTCTCGGGCGGCGCGACGAATTCCCCGCGCGCGCTGCAGATGCCCGTGCCCGAGATCCGCGGAATCGCCGAGCAGATCCTCGTCGAGGCGCGCAAGAGCGTGAACCTCCCACCCGAGCCCGGGCCCGATGCAGGCGACGCCGAGCGCTTCGTCTACCAGCGCGAGGTCGCGCGCGGCGTCGCCGACTGGATGCAGCGCAGCTTCACCTACACGACCGACCTCTCCTCGATCGTCAAGGTGACCGGCGAGGACCCGATCGTCAGCTTCCTCACGCGCTACCGCCGCGGCCACTGCGAGTACTTCGCGAGCGGCCTCTGCGCCGTGCTCCGTTCGCTCGGCATCGAGTCGCGCATCATCACGGGCTACATCGCGATGGAGTTCGACGAGTCGACCGGCCTCTACACCGTGCGCGAGTCGAACGCGCACGCGTGGGTCGAGGTCCGCACCGGGCCGTACGCGTGGACGGCGGTCGACGCGACGCCCGAGGACTCGCTGCGCGAGCTGCAGGAGCAGAACCGCTCGTTCGCCGACAATTTCCGCTGGCTCTACGGCACCGTCGAGTTCCTGTGGAACTCGCGCGTCGTCAGCTACGACTCGACCACGCAGGCCGCGATCGCCGACCGCGTGCAGTCGGGATGGCGCACCACCATCGGCGAGTGGATGACGGCGCTCAACGACAGCCTCTCCGCGCTCACCACCAGGCTCAGCCTCGGCCAGGCGGGCGGCGCGTGGCTCGCGGCGATCGGCGTGGGCGTCCTCGCCGCGGCGCTCGCGCCGACGCTCCTGCTCCTGCGCCGGAGGCGCATCCGCGACGCGCTCAAGCTCGACGGCGTCCCGCGGGCGCGCCGGCGCGTCTTCCTGCGCGAGGCGTCGTTCTACGCGGAGGCGCTCTCGGAGCTTTCCCGCGCAGGAATCGCGAAGCCCGACCATGTCACCCCGCGCGAGCATGCGCGCATGCTCGCGGAGCGCAATCCCGAGGCCGGACGCGTGTTTGCAGCCGTTGCCGAGGAGTTTTATCGCATCCGCTTCGGCGCCTGGACCCCGCCCGCGGAGCACGCCGGCGAGATGAAGTCCCGCATCTTTGCGCTTCGGCAGGCGCTTCGACAAAACCCCGCCGCCAAGATGGCCGATTGAACGGACAAGGTGGTTGGCGGGCTTGTCACTCGTGACGCATGGGGCGTTGCGATTGGAATCGTGACGGTCCATGGGAAGCGCGACACGCGCCGGAGAGACACCATGCCCGCATCGAGATCACGAACAACCGAGTGGCGCCGCTCGCTCGAGCAACTCCGCGATCGCGGTGGCGCGATCGAGATCGCCGTTGCCCACGACGACGGCGGCGAGATGCTCGCCGGCGGCCCAGGCAACATCACCGACCTCGTCTGGCGCGTCCGCGTGCTCGATGTCGGCCCGAACGACTTCTCCGTCGACCTCCCGTTCGCGCTCGGCTGCCCCGTCGAACTGCCCGCTGGAACCGAGCTCATCGGCGCGATCGCCATCGGCCAGAACCGCTGGATGTTCCGCACCACGGTGAACGGCTCGTGGAGCCCGACCGGCCCGTTCCCGAAGAATCACCGCGGCATCCGCCTGTCGCTGCCCGCGCAGGTCGAGCGCTGCCTCCGCCGCGTCACGCGCGTGAGCGTCGCCGAGATCCGCCTTCCCAAGATCGAGCTCTGGCCGCTTCTCGACGCGAAGTCGGTGATGCTGGCGCAGAAGGCAAGCCAGGTCGCGTTCGAAGCGCACCTCAAGGGCGAGGATCCCGCGCCGACCGACGACGAGCTTCTGCCGACGGTCGGGCCGGGCTTCAAGTCCACGCTCGTGAACCTCGGCGGCGGCGGCCTCGGCGTGCTCGTCGAGCCGGGCGATTCGGCTGCGTTCGCGCGCCATCGCCTCTTCTGGGTCCGATTCACGCTCGGCGACATCACGCCCGTGCCGATCCAGGCCGCGGTGCGCGTGGTGCACACCCACATCGACAGCGCCCACCGCGTGTACGCGGGCATCTCGTTCAGCTTCGACTTCAACCCGTCCTACCAGCGGGTCGTCAGCGACCAGATCATCAAGGCGATCGGCTGGCTCACCGAGCACCAGAAGAAGACAGGCGGCCCCGGCCTCAAGGCCGCGTGAGCCGCCGCGCGCCGAGCGCGACGCGTCCGCGGTGCGCGCCACGACTGCCATCCTGAAAGCCCGCGATGCCGCCCCTGCGCCGACGAGCGCGGAGCGAAGCGAAGCGCGAGCAGGTTGGCGAGAAGGACGACACATGTGCCGTGTGGCATCACTTTGAGTGATGGCGGAATCGAACGCGAGCAGCGCCTACGACGGCAGGCTCGAAACGCACCACTCGCGCTGCGCGCTCGTCCTGGCCGCCATCACTCAAAGTGATGCCACACGCTCCCACAGGCGACGCCGGCGCCGTCCGCTCAGGC
>CAIXEV010000607.1 GCA_903918555.1 uncultured bacterium
ATCGTCTTGCGATAGCCCTTGCGGCGCTTGTACTTGCCGACAAGAACCTTCGGTCCATCGGCCTCGCCGAGCACCTTCGCGGTCACCGTGGCGCCCGAGAGGTAGGGCATGCCGATCTTCGCGGCCGCGCCGCCGGCGGCGTCGCCCACCGCGAGCACCTTGTCGAAGGTGATGGTGGCGCCATCCTCGACCTCGCGGAGATCGATGTCGATGAGATCGCCCGTTTGAACCTTGATCTGGGTACCGCTGTCTTCGATGATCGCGTACATGGCGTAATCCGTCCTTGCAAGCCCTCGGGGACTCCCGAGAGGGGGAGGAGAGATTGTAGCGAAATCCGCAGACTCCTCAACCCCCTTTGAAGCAGCTTCGCTTGTCGAGGTTACAGGCGGTTCGGGAAGCCCAGCCGATCGGGCGGGTCCGACGATCGCCCGCATTCGAAACCGCGCCAGCGGAAGCCCGATACACTCACCCCAACGCATCGGGGCGGCCGCTCGTCGGGATTTCCCGTCGGGAGGAAAGTCCGAGCACGGTAGGACAAGGTGGTGGGTAACGGCCACCGGCCCTCTGCAGGGTCAGGGACAGTGCCACAGAGAACAGACCGCCTCCGGCCAGGCTTCGGCCTCGGTCGGCGGTAAGGGTGAAACGGTGCGGTAAGAGCGCACCGCCCGTCGGGTGACCGCCGGGGCACGGCAAACCCCACCTCGTGCAAGTGCAAGCAGTTCCCACTCGGCAGCAATGCCAAGTGCCCGCTGTCCGCGGGTTTGGGAACGGGTCGCGCGCTTGAGCCGACGGGCAACCGTCGGCCCAGAGAAATGGTCGCCGCCGTTCGGCAATCGCCGAACGGGACAGAACTCGGCTTATCGATGCGTGCAGATATGGGCGGCCCATCCGAGAGGGTGGGCCGCCCGCCATTTGCCTCCCGCAAAGGCGGCGAGCTTCGTCGAATCGCGGACTTTGGGTCGGACGGCGCGCTCGATGGCTCGCATTTCGGACGATCGTCAGGTAGAAAAAGACCTGTCGAATCAATCCTCACGATTTTTCGCTTGTCTTTCGCCGCGGACTCGCAAAGATACCCCCTTGCACGGGTCGCCGACCTCGGTGGTCTGGCCACCCGTGCGAGCATGCGGAGTTCGCATGCTGCTGCGCAACCGCACGGTCGCGGTCGCAGCGATTCGCGCGGTGGCTGGTTCAACCAGTTCGCCGACGCGAACCCGGGGTCGTCGACGGTGGGCGTGGTAGGCGCGATTGTCGCGCAAGTCGCCAGGACCGAACGCATCCGCGCGCGGTCGATGGTTGGGTCAGCCCGCCACGAGACGAAAGCCTCGAGGAGAACCTCGACGAGAACCTCGACGAAAGCCTCGACCTAAGGTCGAGAATTGAGCAGGAAGCCATGCAGAACGAGAACACGGACAGCAAGGGATTCGGCGCGAGCTTCGGTGGCCCCGCCGGTTCAGGCAACTTTGACGGCGAGGCGCAGGCCGAGAGCAAGGTCAGCGCCCCATCCGCAGCAAGTAGCTCTGCGTCCAAGTCGACCAGCCTCCAGAACTATCACATGCTTGCGTTCCGCAAGGCGCTTCATCCCGAGTTCTTCGGGATCGAAGGCCGGCAGCGCGTGCAGCACGGCGACTACGAGACCGAGGCGTGGATCTTCCGCGGCGGTCACAGCCTTCGCTTCCAGCTCAACGGATTCTGCCTTTCGGAGATCGTGGTCGAGCACATCGATCAGATCCCGGACCGCGGCCTCGTCGCGGCGCTTCCTTGCGCTGGCGAACGCGACTTCGAGGAGAAGGTCGCCGACAACCTCGTCTACATGACCACCATGCAGACCGAGACGCTGTCCGACCATCTCTATCTCGGCACCTACAAGGAGATGATGGCGCACGCCCGCGAGAACGACTCGCTCTACGCGGCGTGGACCGATGCGGCGGGCAAGCCGAATCTCTCGCTCATCGATGTGCAGCACTTCCGCAATGAAGTCCATGTGCAGGGCTACCACCTGCGCTCGGACTGCGGGCTCGTGCTGCGCACCCAGTCGATGCTGCAGATCGTGACTCCGAAGCCCGCGAAGGGCGCGAAGCCCGACGCGAAGAAGGTCGATCCGCGCAAGGGCGGTCGCGACGGTCTCCGTCGACGCTGATTTCTCACGAACCCGCATCGCGATCCGGCGGCGACGCCGGACCTCGGAGATACCGATGACGCACCTGATCCGTCGCGGCAGGCTTGAGGTCGAGACCGACCTCCTGCTTGGCGTGGAGGATGTGCTGTTGCCGCTCGGCCACGGCGCGGAGGCGATCGTCGAGGTCGCCGAAGGCGCTGAGGCTGTCGTCCAGCGCAACGCTTCGCCGGCCAAGCCAGCGGGGCGGTTTGACGCTGCGCTGTTCTCGCCCACACGCAGCGAGCCGCAAGCGCAACGCGTTGATACGGCCCCGCCGCGCGTGGATGTAGCCCCGCCGCGGGTGGATGCGTCCCCGCCGCGGGTGGATGCGCGCCCCGGCGCGATCGTCGAGCCGCGCGGCGCGGCGGCACTCCCCGAGGCGTTCGCGCCGATTGTCGACCGCGTTGTTCCGCCTGCGGGCGCCACCCGCGCCGAACGGCTCGCCGCGCTCGAGCGTCAGCACGCGGCGGAGTGTCCACACTGCACCGCGGCGACGGCGCACACCAGCCTCGTGTTCGGCGATGGCAACCCAGACGCCGACCTGGTGTTCGTCAGCGAGGCGCCGGGCGAAACGGAAGACCGAGGCGGTCGCCCATTCGACGGTCCCGCCGGCGAGAAGCTCAACGAGATGATCCAGGCGATGGGCCTCCGCCGCGAGGATGTCTACATCGCGCTGGTCCTGAAGTCGCGGCCGCCGAACAACCGCACGCCGCTCGCGGCCGAGATCGAGCGCTGTGGCCCGTATCTCCTCGCGCAGCTCGCGATCATCCGCCCGAAGGCGATCGTCACGCTGGGCGGTCCCGCCACCAAGCTTCTGCTCGCAAGCGAGCTCGGCATCACGCGTCTCCGCGGGGTCCCGGCAACCGCTCGGCTCGGCGTCGCGGAAGGTGAACCGTTCGAGGTGCCGGTCATGCCGACCTTCCATCCGGCGTATCTGATTCGCAACTACACCGTCGAGACAAGGCGCCAGGTGTGGAGCGACCTCAAGCAGGCGCTTGCGATGATCGGGCGCGATGCGCCGCGGCGCGCCTGAGCTCGTGCCCGAGTTCGTAACCGAGTTCGTGCCCGAGCTCGCGTATCTCAGCCTTCCGGCGGATCAACGCGCACGATCAGCGTGACCGGGCCGTCGTTCAGAATGTCGACCTTCATCTCGGTGCGGAACCGGCCGGTCTCGACAAGGTGGCCCGCGGCGCGCATGCGCTCAACCACGAGATCGACCAGCGGCTCCGCGACTTCGGGACGCGCGGCTCGCACGAAGCTCGGGCGATTGCCGCCGGAGCAGTCGCCCGCGAGCGTGAACTGGCTGATGACGAGAAACGACGCACCGACATCGGCGGCGGCGAGGTTCATCTTGCCCGCGGCGTCCTCGAACACGCGCAGTTTCGCGACCTTGTCCGCCATCTTCTGGGCCTCCGCCTCCCGATCGCCCACCTCGACCCCGAGCAGGACGACCAGGCCGCCGCGTTCGCCGAGCGCACCGACGCGCTCGCCCTCGACACGAACCTCGCCACGCGAGCAGCGTTGAACGATGGCGATCACGCGCGAAGCCTCAGATCAGACCCAGATTCAGACCCTACAGCGACCGCAGATCAACCAAGCAGCGCCATCGCGGCGCTCGAGATCAGGCCAACGCCTTGCTCGTCGACGGCCTGGCGGTAGTCGATCATCTCGACCGACTTCGGGCGCGCGAGCCGAGAAGCCGCGACAAGCGCACCGACCGAGGTCCAGCGCATCGGGTTCTTCTGCTCGCGCATCTTGGCGACGAACTTGTCGGCGCCGGCGATGTACTCGCTCAGCATCTGGCGGTCGAACATCTCGACATCCTTGCGGCGCTTCGCGTCGACCGCGGCCGGCTCGCCGAAGGCCTGGCCCGCGCGCGACAGGTCGGCGCTCGCGATGAAGAGCGTCCTGCCGCCCTCGGCGTCGAGCGCGCGTCCGAGCTCGGTGATGAAATCGTCGGTGCCGAGACGGGCGCCGTCGTCGGCGAAGAGCCCGGCGACCGGGTCCGGCACGATCGCCGCAACAACGGGCACATCGCCGAAGAGATGCTGGATCCACGGGAGCTGGAACTGGATCGAATACTCGGGCAGGAGGTCGAGCACATCCTTGAAGAGCTTCTCGCCCGTCGCCGCGCGAAGCCGCGAGACAACGCCGCGATCGATCGACACGCGACCGAGCGGCGAATCGAAGGCGAGATCCGAGACGATGGCGCCGTCGCCGATCCCGAAGTGGTTGCTGCCGAGGATGACGATGCGGTCTGGCTTCGGGCCCTTCGCGATGGTGCGGTAGCTCGCTGCGTAGAGCGGATGCCCGCGCGCGTAGTCGAGGTGGGTCGAGACGAGTCCGACGATCGGCTCCTCGATCTCGGCGTCCTCCGCCTCGTCGAGCCACTTCTCGAGCTGTGCCCGAATCGCGACCGGGTCGTCGCCGAGGATGCGCGTCGCGGTCGCGGGGAAGGCGCCGGCGGCCGAAAGCTCGGCGCGCTTCTTGTCTTCGAGCGCCTCGCAGGTCGGACCCCAGAGGAGGCCGAACTCGTCGAGCTTCGTCACCAGCTCCTGGAGCGGCTGCGCATCGGGCGCGCCGATCGTCGTGCAGATCTCCTCGATCGAGCGCTCGCCGTTGAAGAGCTGCATCACCTGGAAGGCGGGGGGCGGAACCACCATCATCTGACCCGACAGCATGAGCGGGTCCTGAAGTCCGAGAAACAGCTGGTTGTCCTTCTGCAGCGGGACCGGGTGGATCCGGCGAAGCGCAGGGCGGGAGAGGTGCTCAGGAAGGGTGCTGTTCGACATGGTTGGCTCTGCTGCAGGCGTTGCGATCGGCGAGGGGCCGCTGACTGAGGCGAATGCACGCGTTCGGAGCGGGCTCAGGGGCTTTCTCCGCGTTCGTGGGCATTCGTCGGCCAGCCTTCGCGAGAAGCACCCTTTATCGCGACGGATCGCGCGAAAGGTGCCGCTCCTGGCCGGCCGAGCGGAAGAGTGTACCCAGACCTCGCGCGCGAGCGGGGGGAACTTGCAAGTCGCCGCTAGAATCGGCGTTCCGCGCAACTCGGCTCAACGGTGCGCGGTAAGGAGTCCGATACAGGGATTCCGATTGAACCACGCCGGTGAAACCACGCCGGTGAAACCAACCGGTGAAACCATGTCTGTGAAGATGCACGAACGAAGGAACTTCTCTATGCGACTCGAGTGTCTGAATCGGGGCGGTCGAACCGTCGGTACTTCCGCAACCCTCGCTGTGATCCTCCTCGCGGCTGGTACGGCGTTCGGTCAGTCCGGCGCACCCGCCGCCGAGAAGCCGAACTCAGCCAAGCCCGCGCCCGTGAAGACTCCCGACGCCGCGACTCCGAAGCAGTCGACGGGCACCGAGCAGCTCGAGCCAGGCAAGGCCCCTCCGGCTTCGAACCAGCCTTCTGTGAAGGAACTCCTCTCCCCGACGCAGGACGGTGCGGCGGCCGCCGCGCAGGATCGCGTGCAGCAGGCTCCGCTCGACGGCCCGCCGGCGATCGAGTTCGTCCCGGCCGTCGCGGAGCTCGGCGAGATGATCGCTGGCGTCTCCAAGTCGGTGACGGTCAAGATCAAGAACATCACCGATCAGCCGATTCGCATCACCAAGGCGATTCCGGGCTGCGGCTGCACGACCCCCGTGTGGCCGAAGGATCCGATCGCTCCCGGCGCGACCGCCGATTGCCAGATCACCATGAGCCCCGGCGACAAGGCCGGCATCCATCTCAACAAGAAGGTCACCTTCAACATCGAGAACCATGCTCCCGTGGTGCTCACGGTGCAGGGCGATGTCGTCACCTTCGTGTCGATGGCCCCCGACATGCTCGAGCAGCCGGCCGACATGAACGGCGCCGCTCCGACCGTGCTCACGCTCGAGTCGACCGATGGCACCGCGTTCAAGATCACCGAGGTTTCGCCTCCGGTCGTGAAGGATGTCCCCGTCGACGCCGCGACCAAGCATGTGCTGAAGGTTGACTGGGCTCTCTGGGAAGAGACCGGCCGCCAGAAGCGCGTCCTCGTGAAGACCGATCACCCGAAGGCCCCGCAGCTCAGCGCGCTTGTCCGTCGTTCGATGAACCCGAACGACAAGGATGCGCCGACCCCGCCGACCGGCCCGCGCCCGATGACGGGCCCCGGCACCACCGAGCTCATCACCGCGATTCGCAAGCCCGACATCTCCAAGGTGAAGGCGCTCATCGATGGCGGAGCGAATGTCAACGAGCAGGACCGCGCAGGCTCGCGCACGGCCCTGCACTGGGCTGCCAAGGGCGGCAACTTCGAGGCGCTCACCACGCTGATCTCGGCGAAGGCTGATCCGAACATCAAGGACCGCCAGGGCCGCACCCCGATGTGGGGCGCCGTGGAGAGCACCCCGGAGGTCGTCAAGTTCCTCCTCGACAACGGCGCGGAGATCAACGCCCGCGACACCGTCAACGCGACGCCGCTCCTCTGGGCCGCCGGCTTCGGCCGTCCCGAGACGGTTGCCCTCCTCATCGAGCGCAAGGCCGATGTGAAGGCCGTCGACGACAACGGCTGGACCGCCCTCATCTGGGCCGCCGGCATCGGCCAGCCCCAGACCGTGGACCTCCTCGTCAAGGCCGGCGCCGAACTCAACGCCGCCGATCGCCAGACCGGCGACACTCCGCTCCTCCGCGCCGCGCGCACGGGCAAGCCGGAGAGCCTCAAGGTTCTCCTTGACGCAGGCGCGGACATCAACGCCCGCAACAACCTCAAGCAGACCGCGCTCCACTGCGCCGCGCAGAGCGGTTCGGCCGAGAAGGTCGCGCTCCTCCTCGCGGCCAAGTCCGACCCGGCCGCCGTCGACAACCGCAACTTCACGGCGCTCGATCATGCGATGAACCGCACGACGGGCGACAAGTCGAAGCTGATCGAGATCCTGAAGCCGGTCAGCCCCGCGCCAAGCGCGCAGGGCGCGACCGCGCCGGCTCCGAAGTGAGTTCGGCCTGTCCAGAGGATGCGTCAACCAATCCAACGCACGGCGCGCCCATCGGGCGCGCCGTGTTGTTTCAGGCGTACACTGGCGAGCTCTGGAGAATCCATGACCACGACTGCGCCTGCCACCGTCGACGCGCTCATCCGCCACATCGAAGAGGCCTCGCTTCTCTCGAGCTCCAACGCGATCCTCGACTGGGATCAGGAGACCATGATGCCGCAGGGAGGCATCGAGTGGCGCGCGCGCCAGCAGGCGCTGCTTGCGCGCATCGTGCACGAGCGCGCGAGCTCGATCGAGCGCGGCGACCTCATCGAGGCGGTCGAGCGCGACCGCGAGGCGATGGCCGACGCCCAGACCGCGGCGCTCGTCCGCGAGGCGCGCCGCGACTACGGCAAGGCGACCAAGCTGCCTTCGTCGCTTGTCGAGGAAATGACGCGCATCTCGAGCATGGCGAAGCACGAGTGGGCGCTGGCCCGCGCGGCGAGCGACTTCGCGCGGTTCTCGCCGTGGCTCGAGAAGCTCGTCGGCCTTCTGCGCGCGCAGGCCGATTGCTACGGCTTCGCGAAGGACGGCGAGCGGTGGGATGCGCTCGCCGATCTCTACGAGCCCGGCTGCACCGCGCGCTCGGTGGCCGCGGTCTTCGATCCTCTCCGCCCGCGGCTCCAGGGCCTCGTCGCGGACCTGATGGCGGCGAAGACGAAGCCCTCCGGCGAGTTCAACGACTACCTCGTCCCGATCGCGCAGCAGGAGGAGCTCTCGCGGTTCGTCGCGGAGCGCATCGGCTTCGACTTCAACCGCGGCCGCCTCGATCGCTCGACGCACCCGTTCTGCTCGGGCTCGCACTGCAACGATGTGCGCCTGACCACGCGATACAACGAGCGGTGCGTCAACGACGCGCTCGGATCGACCATGCACGAGGCCGGCCACGGGATCTACGAGCAGGGGCTTCCGTTCGCGCGTGTCGGCACGCCGCTCGGCGAGTCGGTCTCGCTCGGAATCCACGAGAGCCAGAGCCGCATGTGGGAGAACCAGGTCGGCCGCAGCCGCCCGTTCTGGTCTTGGCTGCGCGGCGAACTCCCGCGCGCGATCGGCGCCGACAGCGCGCGCTTCTCGCTCGACCAGCTCTACGCGGCCGCGAATGTGGTCGAGCCGGGCTTCATCCGCGTCGAGAGCGACGAGGCGACCTACAACCTGCACATCATGGTGCGGTTCGAGATCGAGCGTGCCGTCATCGGCGGCAGCCTCGAGGTCGCCGGCATCCCGAGCGTGTGGAACAAGCTCTACAAGGACTACCTCGGTCTCGTCGTTCCCGATGATCGCCGCGGCTGCCTGCAGGACATCCACTGGTCGATGGGCGCGATGGGCTACTTCCCGACCTACACGCTGGGCAACCTCTACGCATCGCAGTTCTTCGAGGCTGCGTGCGCGGAGATGCCGGGCCTGCTCGACGGCGTCGCGCGCGGCGAGTTCACGCCGCTCAAGGCGTGGCTCAACTCGAACATCCACGCCCACGGACGGCGCTTCACGCCATCTGAACTCGTCCAGCGCGTGACGGGCAAGCCGCTGTCGCCCGAGCCCCTCATGCGGCACCTCGAAGGCAAGCTGCGCCCGCTGTACGGTCTCTGAATCTCGGCGCGCACGCAGCGCAAACCGCGCTTCTCAGGGATTTCGGGCGGTCGCGTGTCTTTGATTCGGCGGTCTGCTACACTGTTCATCTTTCCCCATTTTCGGGGGAAGTAGATCACTATGGCCGACCCGAACCTCCGCAACATCGCCATCATCGCCCACGTTGACCACGGCAAGACCACGCTCGTCGACGCAATGCTCTCGCAATCCGGCGTGGTGGAGGTCGGCGCCTCTGGCGAAGTCTGCATCATGGACTCGAACCCGCTCGAGCGCGAGCGCGGCATCACGATCCTCGCCAAGAA
>CAIXEV010000608.1 GCA_903918555.1 uncultured bacterium
CATGCTTGCGAAGCAAGCAGTGCTAGCCGAACCATCCGAAGCGTCGACAGTGCGCCGCGCGCAGCGCGGCGGTTCCGTATCCTCCCCCCGTGCAGACGCAGTCGGACATCAAGTCGATCCTGAGCGCGCGGGGGCTCTCGCCGAGGCATCGCTTCGGGCAGAACTTCCTCGTCGACCAGAACCTGCTGAAGAAGCTCGTCGACGCGAGCGCGATCGGCGAGGGGTCGCTCGTCCTCGAGATCGGCCCCGGCACCGGCACGATGAGCGAGGAGATCCTCGCGCGCGGCGCCGAGCTCATCGCGATCGAGCTCGACCGCGACCTCGCCGCGCACCTGCGCGAGCACTTCGCCGCGAACCCGCGCTTCACGCTCGTCGAAGGCGACTGCCTCGACGGGAAGCGCGCGCTCAACTCCGAGGCGCTCGCGAAGATCGGCGCGCGGCCGTTCACGCTGGTCGCGAACCTGCCGTATCAGGCCGCAAGCCCCGTCATGGCGATCTGCGCCACGATGCCGCAGTGCCGCGGCCAATTCGTCACGATCCAGCGCGAGGTCGGCGACCGCCTGCGCGCGGCGCCGGGCGGCGGCGAATACGGCCCGCTCACGATCGTCGTGCAGGCCTTCTGCGAAGTCGAGCAGCTCGCGGTGCTGTCGCCGGGCTGCTTCTGGCCGCCGCCAGAAGTGACAAGCGCCATGCTCGCGCTGCGCCCGCGCGCGGTGCCCGCGCTCGCGCCCGACGAAGCCGAGGCCTTCGGCGCGTTCGTCCACACGCTCTTCTCGAAGCGCCGCAAACAGCTCGGCGCGATCCTCGGCCGCGCCCGCGACTGGCCCGACGGCATCGACCCGACCGCGCGGCCGGAGTCGCTGTCGGTCGCGGATCTCGTGCGCCTTTGGCGTACTGGGTAACTCGTGCGCCTCTGGCGCACTGGGTAACTCGTGCGCCTTTGGCGCACTGGATAGAACGCGCCGAAGCTCGCATCGGGTGAATCAGCACCAAAGCTCGCCGCCGCAGCGGCGAGCGCTCAAACTGCCTCAGCTGCCCCAGTTCGTGAGCACGACCGCGAGGTCGTCGCCACCGACGAAGCCATCGCCGTTGAGGTCGGCGGCGCACGGTGCGGCGCATGGACCCCAGCTCGCGAGCAGCTGCGCGAGGTCGTCGCCGTTCACCGCGCAGTCGGCGTTGACATCGCCCGCGCCGTCGCAGATGCCGTCGATCCGGTAGATCGCGAGCGTGCCGCTGATCTCGTTCGCAAGCAGGATGAGCGGCTTTCCGATCGGCGAATCCGCGGCCGACACGAAGGTGATGCCCTCGGGACCGAGGTCGCCGGAGCCCGCGAGGTTCGTCGCCACCGAGAAGTTGCGCGTGTTGATGTAGCCCTGGAACACCGGGGCAGCCGGGTCGTCGACGCGGTAGGCGAAGATGCCGCCGATGCGCTCGCAGCTCGCGAAGATGTACCGCCTGCCGTTGATCACGCCGACCGTGACGCCCTCGGGCTCGGGGCCCTTCGCGCGGCTGCGGTTGTCGCGGGTGTTGTTGGTGTTGCTCGCGTTGAAGTTCGACGGGTAGAGCGACGCCGTGTGCTGCTCGAAGAAGTCGCCCGAGTCCCACACGCGCGTGCCTGACGCAGTCCAGATCGTGATGCCGCGGCCGCCGATCGGCACGATGCGGTCCCAGTCGCCGTCGCCGTCGAGGTCGCCGAGGTCCTTGCGGACCTGCAGCCGTCCGAGGCGCGTGTTGTTCTTCAGCCACGCGGCGCCGCGGAAGACATTCGGATCAAGCGTCACGGTGGCCGCGCCGACCGTCGTCAGGTCGACGAAGGTGCCCCACTCGCGCGAATCGCCTTCGTTCGCGCTGACCAGGTAGGTCTGGCCGCCCGACGAGAACGACGCGATGCCGTCGGGCTGGTAGGTGCCCTCGACCGGCCAGCCAGCGATGCGGTTCACGGTGTCCTGGTCGCTCGAGTCGAGGCCGTTGCCGGAGAAGGTGATCATGCCGAGGGTCGGCGCCGGGGCGCTCGCGTTCGGCACGAAGGTGCCGGTCGCGATGTCCCAGCCGAGCGGCATGCGGAAGTCGTTGTCGTTGAGGACGAAGATCGTTCCGGGGTCGCGGATCGCGAGGCCCTCGACCTTCTCGATGCCGTTCGCGTAGCCGATCGCCGCGAGGTCGACATGCACCGTCTTGGTGACCGGCACGATGCCGGCCGCGGCGAGCTGCGCGGGCGTCATCTTGTCGAGCGTACCGCCGGGGCCCGCGATCGCGGGCGAAAGCGTGGAGATGTCGGTCGCGCCGGCGAGATTCACCTCGAAGATCTTCTTGAGCGAGCTGCTTCCGAGCGCGCTGTCGCGCTCGACCACGAGGAACTTGCCCGGGCCGAACGCGTGCGCGTCGCCGATCTTGTCGCTCGCGCCGCCCTCGAGCACATAGATGTACTCGGCGGTGACGCTGTTGGTCGTGGGGTCGAACTTCGCGATGCGGATGTTGCGCGACGACTTCGAGTTCGCGTCGTTCGCGACATCGGGGTTGTCGAGCGGGCTCTGCACGAAGCAGTAGATCTTGTCCTGCCAGACCGCGATCGCCTCGAAGCCGCGGTTGTCGCGGCGCTGCGCGTACACCGCGGGGAACGCCTCGGTGCCGACCGTCGCGCCGAAGGCGTTGGCGCCAGCGGGCACGAAGCGCGCGAGCATCAGGCCGGTCGCGTCGAACTTGTAGAGCGCGGGGCGATACTCGTCGCACATCCAGATCGAGCCGTCGCTCGTGCGGCAGAGGCCCTCGAGGTCGCCGCCGAGCGGGTCGTTCGGGATCGTGTTGCCGAAGAGATCGACCGGCTGCTCATCGGTGTAGGCGAAGCCGGGCGCTGCGCCCTGGATGTTCGGAAGGCCCGTCATCGGCGTGCCGTCGGGCTTGCGGAGCAGGATCTGCCCCGTGAGCGCGATGGCGTTCGTCGCCGGGTTGTAGGTGAAGGTCGCGATGCGCGGCTGGAATCCGGGGAGCGCGAACGGGCGCTCGAGCGCCGCGTCGCCGTCGACATTGACGGGCTCGAGGTTCGGGCCGCGGTCGGTGTTCGCCCAGAAGGTGATGACGCCGGTCGTGGCGTTGACCGAGTCGATCCACAGGCCGCTCAGGCCGCCGAGCGCGATCTCCTGCCCTGCGGCGGTGATGCCGATCGACGGAAGTCCGCCGAGCGAAGCGGTCGTGAGCGCCGGCGTGCCCGCGTAGTGCTTCTTGGTGCCGAGCGGCTTCACCGAGAGGATCGCCTTCGTCGTGAGGTCGACGGTCGCGAGCGCGCTGTGCTCCTGGATCGACACATACGCGGTCGTCGAGTCGGCCGAGACGGTGACATACTCGGGCTCGAGGTCCTGTCCGATCGTCGGGCTGCCCGGGCCGAACGGCACGATCGATGGATCGATCACGCCGGCGGCAAGGCCGTTGAATCCGAGCGTGGTGACATTGGCCTGCGTGATCGCCTTGCCCGTCACATCGATGATGCTGATCGAGCCTTCGGGGTCGACCGCGTAGGTGGCCGAGGGTTCGCCTTCATTCGAGGTGACCACCTTCGTGCCGTCGGGCGTGAAGGTCACCATGTCGGGCACCGCGCCGACCGTGACCGACGCGAGGAAGTTCAGGTCGAGGTCGAAGAAGACGACGAGACCGGGGTCGGTCTTGACGAGCGCCTGCACCGCGCATGCGACCTTGCCGTTCTTGACCGCGACGCTCTGGACGCCGCCGCCGTAGGGCAGCAGCGAGAAGCTGCCGGCGGCCACGGGCGCGGCGGGGTTCGCGAGATCGAAGACATCGATCGCGTTGGTGAAGCCGTTCACGACGAACGCTCGCTTCGAGCCCGCATCGAACGCCACGATCTCGGCGCCCGCCACGTCGTAGCCGGCGCGCGGCGTGCTCGCGAGGTAGCTGAGCGAGATGTGCGGGTCACCCGCGAAGGCGGTCGAGGCGAGCAACAGGGTCGAAACGGCGACGGGACGAAGCATCAAAAACCTCCTCGGTTGAACCGAGGAGGATCAGCCTGCTCTGTGAAGGTCCTGTGACCGCCGCGTCAGCGTCGAGTCAAGTCGACGCGATCGCGGCTTCGCGAACGCGTCCTCCATCAGCACCAAAGCTCGCCGCCGCAGCGGCGAGCGCTCAAGCACCGCGTTCACCAGCTGTAGGTGACGGTGTAGTTGATCTCCGCCTTGCCTTCGGCGTTCACCACCACATCGAACGCGATGTTGTCCGAGTCGACCTTGGTGAACGGCTGGTTGTTCGAGGTGATCTTCCAGTTCGTCCAGCGGTACTGCCGCTCGATCACGCGCACCTTCTGGCTGGCGGCCTTCTGGTTGCGGATCTCGATCTTGAAGGTCTCGGTCATGCGCCGCGCCGCGTTGTCGACGGTGAAGTCGGTGCGCGTGCGCTCGCCGACGACATCGAACGCCTGGCCGAGCTTCACCTTCACCGTCTCGTTGCGCGGCGTGTGGCCGATGATGTCCTCGCCGATGAACTCGAGCGTGCCGTCGGCGTCGTCCATCTTGTAGCAGCGGATCTTGCCGGCGGGCATCGGCATGCCGAGCGAGTTCGCCTCCTTGTTCTCGAAGGCGACGAAGATCGAGGGCTTGCCCTTCTGGGTGTTGCCGAAGAAGTCGGGGTCGGTCATCGGCTGGCCCATACCGCCGATGTCGGCCGTGAAGTTGAACACGAGCTCGCGCTTCAGCTTGAAGCCGTCGACCGACGGGAAGAGCGCGATCTGCTGCGTCGAGTTCTGCGCGACATCGGTGCGGCGCGGCAGCGTGTAGAGGTGGAAGTCGGCGAACGCCTTCTCCTGGAAGCCACCCGCGTCGGCCATCGCCATCGCCTCCATGCGCGCTCCACGGCCCGTGATCCTCGGCTGCGACTCGACCTTCTGCACATCGCCCGCGACGAGCTTGAGCTCGGCGTTCGGGAACGACGCGCCCGAGAGGTTCATGAGCGTGACCCACGCGGAGATGCTGCCGGTCTTGTCCTCGCCGTCGATCACGATGTTGTAGTCGGCGCGCCAGGTCATGCCGTTCGTCTGGTAGGTGGTGCGCACGAGGTGGTCGCCGCCCTTCTCGCTCGCGAGCTTCCACATCAGGGTCGGCTTCGTGAGAAGCCCGCCGGGAAGCTCGCCAAGCTGCACCTGGCCGCCCGCCGGCACGATGCGCACGCCGTCCTTCGTCTTGAGGACGAGCTGGCCCATGTTCGCGCTGAGGAGTTCGCCCGTCACATTCGAGACGCCGTCGCCCATCGTCACGGCCACGGTGATCTCGCGGCCGATGTAGCGCTCCATCAGCTTCGCGGGGCTCACGAGGTCGAACTGGAAGTTCTGCTCGAGGACGCTCGTCGACGGGTCGTCGAGGTCGGTGAACGACACGGTGGTCGGGTCGATCCACGCGGCGACATCGGTGAACGCGAGCGTGCCGACGCCCTTCGGCACGGCGACCTTGCGCACGACCTTCACGACGCCGTAGCCGGGCACGCCCCAGACATTGTCCATGCCGCTCGCGCGCTGCTGCTGGATGAACTGCTGCGGGTTGAAGCCGGCGGGGTCGGCCGACGAGTAGACCGTCAGCGAAACGCCCTCGGCGGGCTTCGGGAGATCCTTGGCGGGCGCGAGGGCGGAAGTGGCGAGGGCGGAAGTGGCGAGACAGGTGGCTGCGACGGTCGAGATGAAGAGGCTCATGGTGGTCTCCGAGTGTGGCCGGGCGGCGATCAGGTTCGCGCGAACAGCACGCGCGGCACGGTACATGACGACCCGCAGGGACGCGTCTCGCCGCGGCGGCATTCGCGCTCGGATTGCACGGCTTCGCGCAAGTTTCCCGGTCGTGGCCGCGCGGGAGGACTCAGTTGGTGCCGGCCAGCCGCCGCACGACCATCATGAAGTTCTTCTTCATGGCCGCGTGCATGGCGAAACAGGCGACGCCGTAGATCACGCACGCGATCACGGTGCCGATGACGAGGCTCGACCGCGCGGCGCGCGGGTCCTCGAGGCTGTCGCGGATGGCGCTGCCCGGCTCGACGGTGGCGTAGAGCATGTTGATCGGGCTCGCGGCGGCGGCCGCCGCGCCGACATACGGGACGTTGGCGCCGAGCGCGCCCGCACAGAAGCCGAGCACGAGGCCGATGGCGCCGAGGACGCCGACCGCGGCCATCACCGAGCCGATGGTGCCCTTCGTGCGCAGCGACCACTGCAGCCCGACCATGATCGCGAAGCTCGTCGCGGCGACGAGATCGAGGAGGAGCAGGACCGCGCCCTCCGGAAGGATGACGGGCACCGTGACGGTGGCGACGCCGAGCGCTTCGCTGACGGTGACGCCCTGCGCAGCGCCGAAGCCGTTGAAGAGCACATAGAGCGCGACCGACCCGAGCGTGACGAACGGGACGAGCAGCATCGGCACGAGGAACTGGACGATGCCGCGCAGCTTGCCCGCGAGGTACGGCCCGGGCTGGATCGGCGTCGTGAGCAGGATGTCGAGCGTGCCGTCCTCGCGCTCGCGGCTCACCGCCGTGGCGCTCAGGCTGACGGCGGTGAGGAGGATCACCACGATCTCCGCGCCCACGATGCCGAGGAGCGCGAGGCGCAGTTCGCCCGAGGAAATCGTGCCTTGGTGATGCAGCCCGCAGAGGACGACGCCCACGCACGCGCCGAGGGCGAGGAACGCCCAGCGGCCGAACATGCCGCCGATCGACTGGCTGCGCAGCATGTTCTCGCGCCACGCGATCGGGTTCGCGCCGACGCGCTTCGACTCGCGCGTGCCGCGCGCGCCCGCGCCCGTGCCGAGGACCGCGCGCCACCACACGACGCGCGGGCCGCGCGTGCCGATCACGCGCAGGCGCAGCGTCGACCACAGCATCATGGCGACGCTGGTGGTGACGCAGATGACGCAGAAGCTCGTCGACGGCGATGTGTAGAGCGGCGCGAGCGGCGTGAACGGCACCGACGACGGCGTGTACGGCACATAGGTCGTCGAGTTGAGCGCGCTCTCGAGCGCAAGGAACGGGTTGAACGCGGTGAGGAGCGTCGTCTGCGTGGCGAGCGTGCCGACGCCGATCGGCACCTTGGTGCGCAGGTACGCGTCGGCCGCGTAGGTGACGAAGAGGTACATCACGACCGCCGCGTAGAAGACGAACACCGCGCGCTTGCCGGCGCTGCGGGTCACCGACAGCGTGACCGCCGTTGTCGCCACGATCAGGGCGCTCGAGGCGGCGATCGCGTAGCTCGTGAAGATCGCCTCGCCGGGGACGCCGCCGAAGAGCTGGGTCAGCACGAACAGCGGGAAGGTCGAGAAGAGGAGCGCCAGGATGAAGAACAGCCGGCCGAACAGGTTCCCGAGGACGATCTGCAGGTTCGAGAGCGGCGTGGTGAGCAGGATGTCCCAGGTCCGGGGGCTGGCCTCCTGCACGATGGCGCCCGCCATGAAGATCGGGGTCAGGATGCAGATCAGGGCGACCTGGCCGAACGACACGACCGAGAACGCGCTGGCGCCCCGCATGGCGAGCTGCTTCATCGTGCTGTCGCCCCCCAGGAGGCCGATCAGCAGGATCGAGATCATGATCGCGAGGTACCCCGACCGCAGCAGGAGGTGCCGCGACCGCTTCGACCCGCCCGAGACGATTCGGACCGCGATCGGGTTGGTCGGGAGCAGGTTGGAGAGCCACTGCAGGACGGGAGGCATCGCAGTTCGAAATCGTACCTTGACACGGGCGTCAGGGCACCGATACTCCACATGTCCGCGGATGCGGACCGGCCGGCGCCTTCCGCCGTCCGAACCATTCCGGCTCGTCGAACAGGCCAAGCCGTTCGCGACCGTTCATAGGTGCGCAAGCACCCTCGGGTCCGACCTCCTCGGAGGCGGGCTTGGGATAGATCGATCCAGACCACGGCTGCCCCCTCGCGGGGTGGCACCAAGTATCTCGTGACCGTGACCGTTTCGACCCTTCAACATCCTTCCCGACAGACGCATGCGCGTTCGCATCGTGCGTGCGCTGTGGGACGAGGTGCACGAAAGCGCTGAAGCGGACCGCTGGATGATCTCGAACGCCGCACGCTTGGCGGGTGCATGACGCACCCGGCGGGCGTCTACTTGCCAGGAGGCGTGCGTGTCCATCCTTCTCCAGAACTCAACCGGTGACTTCGGCATCGCGGCGCTCATCACCGCCGTCGGTATCGGGGCCGTTGTCGGCGCCGTGTTCGGCATCGTGATCTTCTCCCTCGCTTCCGGCCGCGGCCTGAAGGCAGCCCGTGCCGAGGCCGACCGCATGCTCGCGGACGCCAAGGCGCAGGCGGATCTCACCGCCGACGCCATGCGCAGCGAGTCGGAGAAGAAGGCCCGCGAGATCGAGCTGGCCGCTGAGAAGCAAGCGTCCGAGAAGCGCGCCACCCTCGACCGCGAGTCGAAGGCCACCCAGGCGAAGCTCGACGAGAGCCTCGCCCGCGCCGCCAAGCGCGAGGAGACCCTCGACCGCAAGCTCGAGTCGATCTCGCAGCGCGAGCAGAAGATCGATTCGCGCGAGACGGACCTGAAGAAGCAGGAGGACGAGATCCGCCGCGGCGCCGACGACAACGAGCGCACGCGCACCGAGCTCCGCGGCGCCCTGTCCAAGGTCGCCGGGCTGTCGCGCGAGGAAGCGCGCGAGCTGTACCTCGCCGAAGTCCGCGTCGAGGCCGAGCACGACGGCTCGGCGCTCCGCCAGAAGCTCCTCGACGAAGCCGAGCGCGACGCCAAGGG
>CAIXEV010000609.1 GCA_903918555.1 uncultured bacterium
CGCACCCTCGCGCTATAAACCGCACGATGCAGAGCGATGGCACAGCAGCCCCGCCTTCGGGACGGACACCTCCCCCGCTGCCCGCGCGCATGAGCGCGCTCGCACGCGCGTCCGCGATCGTGGGCGCGGTGTCGGCGACGCTCTCCTGCCTCGGCGGCGGCATCGGCGGCCCGCTGGCCGTGCTTCTCGGGATGATCGCGCTCGAGCGAATCCGCTCATCGTCCGGCGGGCTTCGCGGCCGCGCCGCGGCGTGGACGGGCATCGCGCTCGGAGTCGTGAGCCTCAGCCTCACCTTCCTGTTCCAGTGGGGACTCACCTCGATCCAAGGGTCGCTGAACACCCAGCTCGACTCGGACATCCGCACGACCTTCGCCGCCATCGACGACGCGGGCGGCCGCGAGGCGCTCGGCAAGTGGACGCCCGCGCTGGGCACGGTGCTGACCGCCGGCGAGATCGAGGCGTTCGCGCTCGCGGCGAACGAGCGCTACGGATCGTTCACCGGATACTCGGTCAGTTCGGAGGTCCGCAGGCCGAACTTCACGACGGGCTCGCACACGCTCGAGCTGGCGGTGAAGCTCGAGTTCGCGGAGGCCAGCGTGCCGGCGATCGTGGTGGCGAAGATCGTGCCGTCGGCGGCGGACATCGTGCCGCGCATGCTGCTCGAGTCGATCTCGATCGAGGATCCGGAACGCGGCGCGATTCGCCTCGGCGTCGCGAAGAAGCCAGACGGCGGCGACGCAGCGGCCGAAGCTGCGGCGACGACCGAGACAAACCCCGCCAAGGAGGGCACGCCATGACCGACGCGACGCAGGATGCCGCGAGTGATGTCGCGATTCATGCAGCGAGTGATGCAGCAAGTGACGCCGCACGCGGCGCCATCGAGGGCGGTCGCGCGGCGCACGCGCTCGCCGTGCCGAACTTCAACGGCGCGCGCGTCACGGTGATGGGCGTCGGCCAGTTCGGCGGCGGCGTCGGCGTGACGCGCTACCTCGTCGGGAAGGGCGCGACCGTGCTGCTCACCGACAGCGAATCCGCGGAGAAGCTCGCGAAGCCGCTCGCGGCGATCGCGGGCCTCGTCGAGCAAGGCCGCGTGACGCTCGCGCTCGGCGGGCACCACGAGCGCGACTTCACGCAGACCGACGCGGTGATCGCCAATCCCGCGGTGAAGAAGCCGTGGGCGAATCCCTATCTCAAGGCCGCGCGCGAGGCGGGCGTCCCCGTCTACACCGAGATCGGGCTTGCGATCGCGGAGCTCTGCGCGCGCGGGGTGACGAACTTCGTCGGCGTGACGGGCAGCGCCGGCAAGAGCACGACAAGCGCGATGCTGCAGGCTGCGCTCGACGATGGCGACGCACCGGGAGGCCGGCGCGCGCACTTCGGCGGCAACATCGGCGGATCGCTGCTTGGATCGCTCGATGCCGTGCGCGCGGAGGACTTCGTGGTGCTCGAGCTCTCGAGCGCGATGCTCTGGTGGCTCGGCGAGACGATCCGCTGGTCGCCGCGCGTGGCGGTCTTCACCAACCTGCTCGAGAACCACCTCGATTGGCACGGCGATTTCCCAGCCTACTCGGATGCGAAGGCGATGCTGCGCGCGTTTGCGCCGCGCGACGCCTGGTTCGTCACGGCGTTCGCCGGTTCATCGGCGGCCGCGCGCGCGGCGACGCTCGGCGCAGCGCCGTGGTGGGACCGGCCATCGCCCGATGCGTGCGCGCTCCCGTCGGTCGATGAGATGCGCCCGAGCGTGCCCGGCGTCCACAACCGCGCGAACGCGCGGCTTGCGCTCGCGGCGGCTGCGGCCGCGTACCGCGCCGCCGGGCTCGACCCCGCCGCGCATCTCGCCTCGCTGCGGGCGCGCATCGAGCGTTTCCCTGGTCTCGCGCATCGCCTCGCCTTCGTCTGCGAGACGAAGGGCGTGCGCTACTACAACGACTCGAAGTCGACGACCGTCGAGGCGAC
>CAIXEV010000610.1 GCA_903918555.1 uncultured bacterium
CGTCGTTGGACTCGACGCAGCGATGTCGTAGAGCGGGTACTTCGCGCGGTTGTACGGCATGCCGAAGAGCGGAACCGTCGTTCCGCCGACATCGACGCCGCTGGGCATCTCGGTCGCCCATGGGCCGGCGGGAATCGGCGCCGTGAAATGCGGCGTGAGGTTGAACGGCGCCTGCTGGCGCGTGAAGTTCGAGGAGAAGATGTCGATCGTGCCGAGATTCGCCGCTCCGGCCGCCGTGGCGTTGGTGTAGAACGACGGGCGCATCCAGCCCCAGTCGCCCGACAGCTGCGGGATGTCGGCGGTTGCGCCAACCGGACGGATGGTGCCGACCGGCCCCTGCCCCGCGACATACTGCGTGGAGAGGCCGAAATCCTGGAACGAACCGAAGTCCTCTTGCGAGAGCTTCGCGCGGATCGTGGCGAACGCGTTCTTCGCGACGATCGGACCGACCGTGTCGTCGGCGGCCTGTCGCTGGAGGGCGATGCCCGCGGGGAACAGCGCGGCGATCGAGATCACGCCGATCGCGAGGATGAAGACCGCGAGCAGCATCTCGGCGAGCGAGAAGCCGCGCTGGCGTGGAGCGAGTGCGCCGCGAAGATCAGTGACTTGCATCACTGCACCTTCCTTTCGGGAATGCCGCTGAACCGGTTGAAGGTGATGCGGTCGCCGAACTGCAGGATGTAGCCGTTCGGACCCGTGAGTTCGTTGATGACATTGGTGTCGTTGTTCCAGGCGAGGCCCTTGACCTCGCGCGCGGCCTTGTCGTCGTACACGACGAGGAACGGCACGAACATCAGGTTGCACTCGTCGTCGGGGTGATCCTGCAGCCAGAAGCGCTCGAAGTTTCCGGAGGCGCAGTTGCCAAGCGCGACATCCTGCGGATCGGCGGGCGGGGTCGGGCTCGATCCGTTGCGGTTCCAGTCGACATAGCACTTCATGTCGAGCGAGATCGACGAGTTCGGCACGCGGGTGAGGAACTCGCCCTGCGGCCCGAAGAGCACGGCGATCGAGCGGTTGAACTCGATGGTCTCGCCGCAGTTCGCGGCGACGGAAAGCTCGACCTGCGTGGCGAACACCTGATCGGCCGGAATGGCGCCGAAGCTTCCGGGCGGGTCGTACATCGGGCCTGCGACCTTGACGCCCTCGGGGAGCTGGATCGCAGGGACATTGGCGACGGGAATGAAGCGCTCGGCGACGCCGCCGGGGGAACCGGGGAAGAAGGTGCGCTCACCGGTCGAACGAACCACGACCATCTCGACGCGCTGGGGCACGGATGGATTGGCGGCGTTCCAGATCGGGCGGAACACGAGCCCTGTGACGGCGGAATCACGGATCGCGGCGGCGCGGGCGACGCCGAGGGCGTTGGTGACGGCGTTGGTGCCGGCGGCGAGGCGCGAGCCAGCGGTGAGGCGGCGCGCTCCAAGGGTGGTGAGCACCGACAGGATGGCGATGATGCCGATGACGACAAGCAGTTCGATGATGGTGAACGCGCGTGCGCGCGTGGGGATGGTGAACGCGCGTTCGCGCGTGGGGATCGTGAACGCGCGTTCGCGCGTGTTCGCGCGTCGGCTGTTCGTGAGGATGTTGTCGGAGCGATCTGCGCGCATGCAGGGCCTCACGGTTCGTAGCTGTAGAGGTTGTCGGCGCTCGGGTTCGACACGCCCGACACGGGCAGGTCGCTGAAGCGCGTGTCATTGCCGGCCGACACCCAGAGGATGCGGCGGTCCTTGCACGAGACGCGCAGTCCGCCGTTGGCGGCCGACTGCCACTCGCTGTCGGACTTCACCGTGCCGTCGCGGTCGATGACATTCGTGTTGTTGGCGTCGAGCTCGGCCTGGGTCGCCTCGCGGCCGGGGAAGACCGCGATGATCGGCGTGCCCCAGCTGTCGACGCAGTGGCGGAGAAGGCTGGTCTGCTGGCCGGTTCCGATGTTGATGCTGCGGAAGACGCTCTCGGGGAGCTTCTGCAGGATCGGTCCGACGCTCTGCGACTGGCTCATGACCCAGAGCAGCGTGGCGGCGCGGCGGAAGGGCTGTAGCGAGTAGCCGGGGAGGCCGTTTGGCGGCAGCGTGGAGTAGGGCTGCGCGAGCTGGGTCCAACCCGTGACGCCGTTTCCGGGGGATCCAGGCGGGATGCTCGTCGCCACGGCGTAGCTCGAGAGGATGTCGTACACGGCGGTCGCGCTGGGCGCGGGATCGGCCGCGATGCCGGATGCCACCACGCCGCTCTGGTAGCTGATGCGGCGGTCAAGCACGCGCTCGAACTCCTCGGTGGCCGCGTTGAGCACCTCGAGGGTGTTGCGCGTCGCGCGCTCTTCGCTTGCGCGGATCACGCTGCCGCTGACCGCGAGCACGAGGCTCACGAGCAGCACGATGATGCCGATGACGACGAGGAGCTCGATGAGCGTGAAGCCCCCCCGCCGTGCGGCCGGGCGCGGGAGTGGGTTGTGGGTCGTCTGCTGCATGCGGTTTCCTCGGTCGTGCGTTCGCTGCGTCACTTGCCCGTCACCACGATGTTGTCCTTGTTGAACTCGCCGAGGTCGCGGCGGCGCGAGCGGTCGAACGAGCGGTCGGGGCCCATCGACACGAGCGCGAAGGCTGCGCTCTTCAGCTGCGTGCTCGACGAGTTGTCGGCGCCCGCGTCGGCCGCGCCGACCGACTGGTCGCTCGGCGCGATCTCCCACGGGCGAAGCATGTAGATGTCGCCGAGATTCGCGAGGTTGCCGTTCGCGTCGGCGATGCCGCTGCGCAGGTCGGTGCCCGAGTACGGAGCGCGGTAGTAGCCGATCGGCTCGCCCCAGTAGTCGACGATGACCTTCGGAAGCTCGTCGAAGTTCGCGACGCCCTGATCGGCGTACACGAGGTTCGGGCGGCCGTTCGGCTGCAGGCCCGAGACGCCTGCGATGAGGCGCTCGTCCTTCAACTCGATGTACGGGCCGTACACCTTGCCCTCGAACGGCTGCGTGTTCCAGTTGCCGGGCGCGGTCGGGGCAACGCTCACCGTGCCGCGGTTCGGGTTGCGCGCCGGGGCGAGGCCCAGCACCGCAGCCGGCGGATTCGCGCCGTAGAACGGATTCGGCGCATCGATCGCGCCCCAGCAGCCGTCGGAGCCCGGCGAGCGGATGCCGAAGGGCGGCGCCTCGCGGTTGCCGGAGCCGCTCGGACCTCCGATGACATTCCCGTAGCCGTCCTCGCCGCGGTGGCCGTAGCCGATCATGAACTCGGCGAGCGTGGTGTAGCTCACCCAGTTCTGCTGGCGCTCGATGTCGTTCGCGCCGGCGACCTGGCCGAGCCGGACCACATCGCGCGCGAGGTTGCTCGCGTTGGGCGACGGGTTGCGGCTTCCAAGCACCGGCGGCAGGTACCCGAAATCGGTCTGGAACTGGCCGAGACCCGTCGAGATCGAGCTCATCAGGGTCTGGGTGTTCGCGGCCTGCGCCCGCTTCGCGCCCGCGGAGACCGCCACGATCAGCGTGCCGATCAGGAGCACGATGATCGCGACCACCACGAGGAGTTCGGTGAGCGTGAAGCCTCCCGAACGCACACGGGCGTTGGCGCGGGTATCGATGGAAGTCGGGTGGTTCGACATGGAGTGCGTCCGTTGCGTGTCCGGCCTTACTTCTTGGTGGTGTTCGACACGCTCTCGATCATCGAGACGAGCGGGAGGAACAGTGCGAGAACGATGAGGAGCACGATGCCGCCGAGGATGACGACCATGAACGGCTCGAGCAGCGACAGGAGGCTGGCGACCGCGACATCGACCTCTTCGTCGTAGTTGTCGGCGATCTTCATGAGCATCACATCGAGGTCGCCGGTCTCCTCGCCGACATCGATCATGTTGACGACGATGGCGTCGCACACCTTGGCCTCGCGCAGCGGCACGGCGAAGGTCTCGCCCTCGCGGATCGAGTCATGCACCTTGGTGAGCGCGCGCTCGAACACATAGTTGCCGGAGGTGTCGCGGGTGATGAGGATCGCCTCGAGGATCGGCACGCCCGCGCTGATGAGCGTTCCGAGCGTTCGGGTGAAGCGCGCGATCGCCGTCTTTCTGAGCATCGTGCCGAGCACGGGGACCCTGAGCACGACGATGTCGGTGATCGCGCGCCCGGGGTTTGTCTTCCGGATCAGCTTGAAGAACAGGAAGATGAGGATCGGCGAGCAGAGGACCCAGATGACGCCGGGCACCACTTGGTTTGGCGACGATGTGCCTGCGACCCACTTCGAGGCGTTGATCATGAAGATCGTGAGGTCGGGCAGCTTGACATCGAAGTCCTCGAAGATCTCCTGGAACTTCGGGATGACGAAGTACATGATGCCCGTCACGATGAGCACCGCGATGAAGATGACGACCGCAGGATAGATGAGCGCGCCGATGATGCGGCGCTTGAGGCGCTGGCCCTTCTCCATGAAGTCCGCGAGTCGCTGGAGGATGACATCGAGCACGCCGCCGACCTCGCCTGCCGCCACCATCTTGGTGTAGAGGCGATCGAAC
>CAIXEV010000611.1 GCA_903918555.1 uncultured bacterium
CGGCGGCTCCCTCTGGTGCTGAAAAGCAGAGCGAGGACCGCACGCGATAGAGAACATTCGGCTCGATGGCGCCCGCTTAGGCGGGCGTCGTCGTTTTTGGCATCGTCGATTTTGGCATCGTCGTCTTTGGCGCGGCGCCGAAGGCGCGCGCTGTCCAGAAGCCAAGCACGCGCTTCGTCGCTTCGGCGTCGAGCCGGTGCGCACGGCATGACGCCTCGGCGAATCGCCGGAGCGCCTCTCCGCGCGCAGGCGCTTCGCACGCACTCGATGCGTCTTGGAGGATTCGCGCGCTCTCGAGCCAGGCCGCGCGATCGGCCGGCAACGGCAGCGCGAGCAACTGCTTCGCAGAGAGCTTGATCGCGGCCGGGCTGAGCGCCGTTCCGTAGGCGATGCGCGCGGACTCGGCGGTCGCAACCGGCGAGGCGATCGCGGCGGCAAGCATCCAGAGATCGTTCTCCTCGCCGTCGCGCGGAGTCACCGTGAGGAGCGGCACGACCGGAAGCCACGCCCCCTGCTCGTCGACGACCGCCTCCAGCACCTTCGTCTGCGTCGCCACGAGCACCTTCGGGACGAGTCGGGCACGGACCCATGACGCCATCTTGATATCGCGCTCGAGCGCCGCGCGATCCGCCCGCGGAGCGGCGTAGCGCTCGAAGAGCAGCCGAACGGGCCTGTCGCCCCAACTGCAGTGCGCGAGGTCGACATGCCGCGTCGAGACAAGCCTCGGGTAGCGAGCCTCGTCCGCGCTCGCGCGATCGACGATCGCGCCGCGCAATCCGTAGAACTGGTCGCGGAAGTCCGCGGTCGCCGTGGCGATCGACGCGAGCACCGGGCCTGGGCCGACCTCGACCCGCGGCACGCCGCGCGCTTCGGCAAAGAGCGTCGACCACGGTCCGCCGTCGGCGAGGTGCCCGTCAGAAACCGCAGGAATCACCGCAAAATCAGCGCCAAACGCGAGCTCCACGCTCCGGCCGGCGCGTGCTCCGATCGGCGACGCGCGCTCGATCGCCAGCGCGCACACCCTCACGGCGGCGTCCTCGAAGATCCGTTCGTCCGCGGTCCACAGCGCCCGCACCCGCGCGTTGGCGGCAATCCAGGCCCGCATCGCGCGCGCGTCGGCCGCCGCGAGCAACGACTGCGGCATCACGAATCCGAGCACGCCTCTCGTCGACAGATGCCGGACCGCCTCGAGCAAGAACGCCGCCGAGAGATCGGCGTAGCCGGTCACGACTCCTTCGGAACGCTCGCGAATCCGCGCGGCGCGCTCGCGGCTCGCGGTGGTCGCGACCTCGAGCTGGTTGAGGAACGGCGGGTTTCCGACGATGAGATCGAAGGCGTCGACGCCCGTGACCTCCGCGATCGATCGCTCGAGCGCGTCCCCGACGACCAGATGCGCGCGAAGCTCGGCCTCGACGCGCGCGCGCTCGGCGTTCGGCGTCGCCGCCGGCAGCAGCGCGAGCAGCCGCTCGCGGCAGAGATCGATGGCGGTCGCGTCGATGTCGATGCCGAAGATCCGCTCGGCGAGCATCTCGCCCGCCGGAACGCCGCGCGCGATCTCGCGCGTGGCCATCGCCACGAGGAAATTGCCCGCGCCGCACGCCGGGTCGAGCACACGCGCGGGCGCGGCGCGCCCGTCCGTCGCGCGGTCGAGGATCCACCCGACAAGCGCGGGCGGCGTGTAGTGGCTCCCCTGCTCCTTGCGGCGCGTGGCGCGGCCGCTGCGGCCGGCCGTCTGATCAAGATCGGCCAGATGCGCCGACACCGACGCCAGGTCGACCTCGCGGGAGACCTCGCGGGAAACGGAGCGGGATGCGGCCTTCGTGCGGCGTGGCACGCGCAGAATGTAAGGCAGATCTCGGCTCGCCGCAGCGAGATGCGTCTTCAAGCCCGTCGGGCGAAGCGACTGCTCGCTCCGCTCGACCGCAGTGAGGGCGCATGCGCCGTCGCCCGGACGACGACGCATGCGTGCGCGCGTACCGCGATCACGGCGCAACCGCGCGCATCGCTGCGGAATTCCTTCACGATCCCGGGTTCGCGTTACCCTTCCGAGCATGCGATTTCTCACTTCCCTGCGGGTTCGGCTCATGCTCGTCCTGCTCTTCGTGGCGCTCGCACCGATCGCCACCCTGCTCTTCGTGCTGAAGGGACAGGTCGATCAGACGGTGGAGCGCTCCGCGCTCGCGACCATCGCCGCGATCGCCGAGGGCAAGGCTGCGCAGCTCGACGCGCTCGGCCGCGAGCGCGTGCGCCAGGTCGCGTCGGTCGAGAACGCCATCGCCTTCATCGATGCGGCCGAAGCGCTCTCCGCGGCGTACCGCGCCGACGGCACGCGCGATGAAGCCGCCATCGAAGCCGCGCGCGAGCGGTTCCGTCCCCGCTGGGAAAGCTGGACGCGCTCCAACGATGTCGACCTCCTGCTGCTCGCCGATCGCAACGGCCGCATCGTCTTCGCGTCAGGCGAGACGCCGCTCCTCCACCGCGAGGTTCTCGCGGCAGCGAGCGCGTCATCGCCGCTCGGACGCGCCCTCGCGAAGGCGCGCAGCACGAAGGCGCCCGTCCTCACGCGGCCGGAACTCGCGACCGAGGGCGTGCGCCCGCGAACCGAGATCGTCGGCCCCCTGCTGCGCGGAACCGAACTCGTCGGATTCGTGATCGTCCCGATCAATCCAGCGGACATCGACGCGATCGTCACCGACTACACAGGCCTCGGCGCCACGGGCGAGACCGTCTGCGCGACGATGCTCGCGGGCGACATGGTGCTGACGACGCCGACGCGCGCCGATCCGGCCGCCGCCTACGCGATGCGCGCCAAACTGGGCTCGGATTTCGCGACGAACCTTCAGGGTTCCGTCGACGGAAGCCCCTCGCGCGGCCGCGGTACCGACACCACGGGGAAGCCCGCGCTCGGTGCGTGGACGCGCGTCGAGAGCCTCGGCTGGGCGATCGGCGTCACGAAGCAGCTCGACGAGGTCTTCGCGGCCGCCGCCGAGCAGCAGCGTGCGGTCGTCTCGGTCGCCGCAATCGCCGTGCTTCCGGTGATCGTGATCGCGCTGCTCGTCGCGCGCTCGATCGCGCGGCCGATCCGCGACGCGGCGGACGCCTCGCGGCGCATGGCGGAGGGCGATCTCTCGGGCGACATCCGCGCGATCGGCTCGGGCGAGCCGCGCGCGCTCCTCGTCACGATGCGCGACGCCGTCCGCAGCCTCGTCGGGCTTCTCCAGCGCGTGAAGGAGTCGGGCGCATCGCTCGGCACCACGGCCCACGCCCTGCGCGCGACCGCGCACGAACAGGATGCGATCGCGCGGAGCTTCGGCGAGTCCAGCGCCCAGATCGCGGCCGCCGTCCGCGAGATCACGGCGACCCAGCATGAGCTCAACCACTCGATGCAGGTCGTCGCCAACGCGCTGCGCGAGGCGGCTGGCTCGGCTGCGGATGGACGGCTCGCGCTCGCGCGGCTGTCGGACGAGATCGACACGCTGCGCGTGGGCGCCGGGAGCATCTCGACGCGTCTTGATGCGATCCGCACCAGCGCCGATCGCATCACCGGCGTCGTCGCGAGCATGGCGAAGGTCGCGAACCAGACGAACCTCCTCTCGGTCAACGCCGCGATGGAAGCCGAACGCGCCGGCGAGGCGGGCGCCGGCTTCCGTGCCGTCGCGGTCGAGATCCGCAGGCTCTCGGCGCAGACCGCCGACGCGACCCTCGCGATCGAGGGCATCGTGCGCGAGATGCAGTCCGCGGTCGCGGCGGGCGTCGAGGACATGTCGCGCTACTCGACGAGCGTCCACGGCGGCACCGCGACGGTCGCCTCGCTCGGCGGCCAGCTCGGGACCGTCATCGGCGGCGTCGAGCATCTTGGGAAGGAAGTCGATCTCGTCGCCCGCGGCGTCGAGGCGCAGGCGCTCGGCGTCGCGCAGGTCTCGCACGCGCTGACGAGCCTCTCCGAAGGTGCCGCGCGCACCGCGTCGGCCGCGTCGCGGTTCATCGAGACGAGCGAGGAACTCGAGCGTCGCGCCGAGGGCTTCGTGAAGGAAGTCGGCGCGTTCCGGCTGCCGGCGTCGACCTGATCGCGCCGCGGCGCACCGTCGAGAACGAAACAGGGGCGGCCCTTGCGGACCGCCCCTTTCACTTTCTCTGGTGTCACCTTCTCGTGGTGGAGCTTCGTCGGACCGGCTCACGCCGGCGCGGGAAGCGTTTCCTCCGCCCTCGTCTTTAGCCGCGCATCAGCTGGAGGACAGCCTGCGGCGCCTGGTTCGACAGCGCAAGCGCCTGGGTCGAGGCCTGCATGAGGATCTGCGCGCGGGTCATCGCCGCGGTTTCGGTCGCGAAGTCCGTGTCGCGGATCGCGCTCTCGGCCGCAGTCGTGTTCTCGAGGGTGACGCCGAGGCTCGTGATGGTCGAGCCGACGACATTCTTCGTGAACGCGCCGAGTCGGCCGCGGAGGCTCGAGACCTGCTTGGTCGCGAGATCGAGGATCTCCTGCGCCTTGGTCAGGTTGCCGTTCTGCACATTGGCGGAGCCGCCCGACTTGAGCTCGGAGAGGAAGCCCGAGCCCGAGGTGCCGAGGTTGGTGCTCGTCACCGTCTCGATTCCGAGCGACACCTTGCTGGCGAGGCTCACATCCGGCGCGAGGTTGAAGTCGGCGCCGCCACCGGTCACCTGGAAGCCGCGGGTGCCGCCCACGGTGTTGAAGCTCGCGGCGCCGGCGCCGATGAGCGACACCGAGACATCGAAGCCGTCGAGCGCGACGCGGGCCGTGAGGCCGCGGGCGGTTGCGACGACGCCGTTGATGTTCACCGTCGCATCGCGACCCGTGCGGCGGAGGTCGCCGACGGCTGCGCCACCGACGGTCGCCGAGATGAAGTTGGACGCTGCGTTTGCGTTCGCGATCTCACGCATACGCACGAACGACTCGCTGCCGAAACCCGTCGAGTCGACGCGGACCGTGGTGCCGCAGACGATCGCCGACACGCCGAGCGCCTCGGTGAAGGCGTTGATCGCGTTCTGGATCTGGACCTGGGTGGTGCCCGACGCGAAGCTGAACTGCTGCGCGCCGCGGGCGCCGGCGACTTCGAAGGTCACCGCGCCCTGGCCGCTGTTGGCGATGCCGGCGGCGCTGAGACGGAGGTACTGGCGCGCGGTCTGCGCCGACTGGGTCACGGTCACGTTCACCGAGCGGGTCGCGCCCGAGGTGTCGGAGAGCTTGACCGAGTTGATCGACACTTCGCCGATACCGCTTGCAGCCGTGTACGAGCCGCTGAGGGTGTAGTCGAAGTTGCCGTTCAGGAGCTTGGTGCCCTGGAACGAGACCGAGTTCGCGATGCGGTCGATGGTCGAGAGGATGTTGTCGATCTGGAGCTGGTTCGCTTCCTTCTCCTCGAC
>CAIXEV010000612.1 GCA_903918555.1 uncultured bacterium
CGAATCGGAGTCGCTCACGCACGCATCGAGAGCCGCGACGAGGGGCATGTCTGACACGCTGCGCCAGCGCGTGCACCCCGCGCCACATGGGTAGGACACGTACGACGCGGCGAGCATCGCGCGCATGGGCTCATATCGGGCCACGACCGCCTGCGCCCACGCGACTGGGTCTGTGCCGCCAACGGCTGGCACTGACGGCATCGCGAGTGGCACTCCTCGCTCGACAAGGGCGAGGGCGGCGCTCGCACTCGATGCGATCGCAAAGGGGAGCAGCCAGCTGCCCTGGCCAGAGGTGCGCAGGGCGGCGGCGGCCGCGGCCGTCGCGTTGTGCGCGGAGGTGTCGTCCGCATCGCTGGCTAGCAAGAGCCCGGCCCACCGACCATGGCAACGGAAGGCACGATTGAGAGAGAGCACGTCTGAAGGCGAGAAGTAGCCTGCGGGCGTCGCGTCTGCCGGCTCGACAATGGCAAAGTAGCCAAACGGGTAGCCTTGGTCGAGAACGGTGCCGACCGCCGCAGAGGCGGGTCCGTACACGGCGAGATCGTCTTTGGGAGGCGCCTCGACTGAGAGCAAGTTGAAGCCGGCCCAGGCCCACGCCTCGGCCTCGTCGGCCGCCGTGGGTGGTGTCGCCCCTCGAAAGGACGCGCCCACGATGAAGTTCGTCTGCTCGCCGTCCTCAAAGCTACGCCCAGCAGTGAGCTCGAGACCTTCGTACGGTCGGTAGCGCGCACCTTCGTACGCCCACGACGGCGCCTTCAGCCCGAAGTTGAGCGAGGGCGAGCGAGCCGACATGTGCGCGTCGCCGGGAGGGTAGGTCCACTGGATGAAGCTGAAGCACGCGTCGATGAGCGCCGCCGCGCCGCCGGGGACGGGGTACAGCCGAACGAGCCCCCCGCCGCCGCCCACAAGCTCTACCGTGACGAGGACGCACGAGCGCCCCGCGTTGGCGGAGCCGCCCGCCGTCGGCGCTCGTACCTCCTTCCGGGAAGTGTGCGCGAACTGATGGCGACGCTTGCCGGGCGGGCCCGGGGGCGCGATGCCGCCGTGCCGCTGGCGCAGCTCGTCAAATCCTCGAGCGCCCTGAACGCCAGGGCGTGCCACGCTCGCCGCGGCCACGGACGGGTGCAGCGCGAGGGTGACATCGCGCGCAGGCACGACGCCCAGCTGCCCCGAGACGCGCTTGTCGACGATGAGGAGGTAGGCCAATGGCGCATCCGCGCCCGTCGCGTGCCCGTCGGCGGCCGCCGGAAGGGGCCCCCCGGCGTCGGCTGGCACGAAGACGCCCAGGAGCAGGTCCTCGGACATGCGCGTGACGATGGCATCGTCCGATGGCACGCTGCCGCCGTCACGCTCGCTCATAAAGCCCGTGTGGAGCGCGCCTGCGAAGCGGAAGCCGCCTGCGAGCAGTTCGTCACCCCATGCGCCCGCGTCCGCGTTCGCCTCCAATACGGTCTGGAATGTGGGCGGCGGCTTGCCCGGCTTGGTCGGGTCTTCATTAATCCACCACACGCCGCCGCCCCAGCAGTAGTAGCTGAGCGCGGTGGCACCATACGCAACGGCACTGTACACCATCCACCGCACAAGCGAGTCGGAGCGCACGTTGCTGGTGACATAGTCCGGGCTCTCCGGCCCGTCGAGCGGCCCGTTGCCCGCACCCACCTGAAAGAGCGGCCATCAGAGGGGCCATCGGAGAGGCAATTAGGAAGGTCATCGGGGAGGCCCTTAGAGAAGTTATCAGAGATGCAATCAGACTTGCCATCACCCGAAAGAGCGGCCAGCTCTACAATCCGAATCGCGCATCCACCCAAGCGTTGTTCGCGGTCGCATTCATCTGAGCCATCGCAAATGCGGTCGCGTTCACGCTTGGGTCGGAACAGTTTCCGTGCGGGCATTGCATGGGGTACTGCTCTGGCGCTGAGATGAACAGACCCGTTCTGTGCAGCGTCTGCGGCCCAGTCGCGCCGCCGACCTGGTTCACCATCCCCACGAAGTCGTTGGCGTGCTCCTTCAGCCACGCCACGTTCGAGATCGTCTGCCCTGTCTGCGTCAGCGTGTCGTCGTGCAGCTGGATGCCGCCAAACTGCTCCCGCTTGCCACGGCGAGCGAGCTCGGTCGTGATATACTCGA
>CAIXEV010000613.1 GCA_903918555.1 uncultured bacterium
CCCGCGAGCACGCCGATGATGGCGATTCCGCAGAGCCCGATCCACTGCCAGAGCTCGATCTCCGCGAGGCGAACATCGCTGAAGAACGCGGGCAGCGCGGTCGTCCACCACGAGCCGATGCTGCGAGCGACCGCAGGGACCGACGCGACGGTCTCGGGCGCGAAGTACCACTCGTCGTTGCTGCGGACGAGGTTGATCTCGACCGCGGCGTCCTCGGTCGCGACCTCGCCGAGCGAGACGCGGCCCTCCGCATCGAGGTCGCCTTCGCCCGTCCGCTCGTCCGAGACGGTGTCGAGGTCGATCCAGAGGCGGGTGTCGAGGATCGTCTTCAGGGCGCGGGCGATGCGCTCGGGGCTCTCGCCCTCGGGCCACCCACCGGCCGGCGCCTCGAGATGGGCGCTGGCGGCCTTCCAGTTCCCCTCGCGGGCGAGCATCAGAAAGTCGTAGACGGCGTTCCGCGGGGTCTCCTGGTTGCGCTCGGGCGGACCGAGCTTCTCCTCCGCAACCGCGGACTTCTCCCCTTCGCCAGTGGTGGCGACGAGCTCTAGATTTCCAGTCGCGGCCTCGACTTGCATCGCAAGGGCGAGAGGAAACAGCACGGCGCAGAGCATCGCGAGGAGATTCGCGGGGAGATTCGCGCGCTTCACAGCGCAAGCCATGCGGAATGGGGTCAGTGCGAGTGCCATGGTTTGCTCCGAGGTTTGCCCGAGGTTTGCCCGAGGGTTTCCCGAGGGTTGCCCGAGGGTTGCCCGAGGGGCGCGCATCCTAGCGGTCGTTGGCGAACCTGCAGGGTTCCTCGACGGCAACTGAGAGATGGCCCTCGCGGCCGCGGAAGGCGAGAGACGCGGTTTGCCGCCGACGGATGTTCCGTTGGCAGCGACCGCGCGAAACACCGAAGGGGCAGCGAGCCCCGCCAAGACATCTTCAGAGCAGCACAGACAAGGACCGACCATGCGTACCGCCTGCTTCACATCCATCCTCCGCACGACCGCGGTCGCGACGATCCTCGCGGCCTGTACCGTTTCCTCGAATGCGCTCGCCAACGGCGAGACCGATCCCGTCGGCTACTGGACGATTCCGTTCCCGACCGATTCGCGCGAGATCCGGGGCGTCGGTGCGGGGCGCAAGCCTGTGCACACCGAGCAGGTCACATCCGCCGAGGCCCCGTGGGTGCGCGTGATCTTCGATCCCGCGCGCACCGACCTGTAGGGCCCGACCCGCGGCGAGGGCGCGACCTACATCCGCGTCACCTCGCTCAAGGACGGCTACTACCAGATCCTCAACGCCGACACGCTGGCGCAGTGGGGCTACAGCACGGCGTACTTCAACGGCGACTCCGTGAGCATCGAGGTGTTCGCCGCCGAGGGCAGCTCGGCGCGACTCGGCGTGCTCGAGGTACAGGCGGGCATGGTCGTCGACGGCAGCGTCGCGTCGATCTGCGGACCGACCGACGACCGCACCGCGTCGGCCGATCCGCGCGTCGGCCGGATCATGCCCGTCGGCTGCACCGCGTGGATGTTCGACAACAAGCCGAACGCCATGCTCACCGCAGGCCACTGCTTCGACGGCACGACCGCGACGGTCGTCCAGTTCAATGTGCCGGCGTCGCTGGCGAGCGGCACGCCGCAGAATCCGCCGCCGCAGCACCAGTACGCGATCGACCCGGCGTCGGTGCAGTTCGCGAATGTCGCGATCGGCAACGACTGGGGCCACTTCGGCGTGTTCGCCAACTCGACGACGGGCCTGTCGCCGTTCGTCGCGCAGGGCGGCACCTCGTTCGCGCGCACCGCGCCGGCCGCGGGCGGCGTGATCCGCATCACCGGCTTCGGCGCCGATGACGGCGTCGCGAACCAGACGAACCAGACCCACTCGGGTCCGTTCAACAGCCTCGCCGGAACGATCATCCGCTACCAGGCCGACACGACCGGCGGCAACTCGGGTTCGCCGGTCATCCGCACCTCGGATGGCGCGACGATGGGCGTCCACACGAACGCCGGCTGCTTCGACAGCGGCGGCGGCGTCGGCGGCGCGAACCAGGGCACGACCTTCGGCAACGCGGGCCTCGTGAACGCGATCAACAATCCGCTTGGCGTTGCGGCGGCGACCACCGCGTGCGGACTGTCGGCGGACAGCTGCTTCACCGCGCACAGCACGCCGCACTGCAACGACGCGAGCTGCTGCACGACCGTGTGCGCGGCCGACCCGTTCTGCTGCAGCACCTCGTGGGACAGCCTCTGCGTCAACCGGGCGTGGGACCTCTGCCGCAACTGCGGCCCGGGCGCTGGCTCGTGCTACGCGACGCACGGCCCCGGCTGCGAGGACATCACCTGCTGCTCGACCGTGTGCACGGCCGATCCGTTCTGCTGCGACGCCTCGTGGGACAGCCTCTGCGTCCAGCGCGCCGAAGCGAGCTGCCGCACGGGTCTCACCTGTGCGGAAGCGAAGCTGATGGTTCCGAGCATCCCGTCGAGCAACAACTTCACCACCAGCCTCGACGGCACCGCCTCGGATGAGTCGAGCTGCGGCACGAACGATGTCTACGCCACCTGGCTCCGCTATGTGCCCGCGTGCAGCGGCCTGAGCACCCTGTCGATCTGCACCGAGTTCGCGGAAGGCCAGGTCACGATCGCGGCGTTCACCAGCTGCGGCGGCACGCAGATCGCCTGCTCGGCGACCGACACGAACTGCGGCTTCGGCAACGGCGGCGTCCAGATCGTCTTCCCGGCCGAGGCTGGCGAGTCGTACCTGATCCGCGTGTCGGCGAACAACAGCGGCCGCGTCGCGGGCTCGATCGCCGTCAGCTGCAACGCGGTGTGCCAGTCGCCCGAGTCGTGCATCGTGGTCCACAGCACCCCGGGCTGCGCCGACGCGAGCTGCTGCGTCAATGTCTGCTCGGTCGACCCCTACTGCTGCAATGTGCAGTGGGATTCGATCTGCGTCGGCGGCGCGCAGGACATCTGCTACCGCCCCGGCGACCTCAACTCCGACGGAATCGTGAACGCGGCGGACCTCACCATCCTCCTGAACGGCTGGGGCTCGAGCGGCGCCGACATCAACGGCGACGGCACCACGAACGCAGCGGACCTCTCGATCCTGCTGTCGAACTGGGGTTGATCGCGAAGTGAAGCAAGATCCATCACCGGCGCGGGCGAGATGTGGAGCCCGCGCCGGTTTCCAAGACCGTACTTCGGGCCGTGATTCCAGCCACCTCACGGTGCCGAGCCCGCCCCGCGCATGACGCATGCGCGGGGCGCGGTGTTTTTGGGCTACAGCCACTGTCGCAGCGACTCGAACCGTGCGATCACCTCCTTCCACGGCGGA
>CAIXEV010000614.1 GCA_903918555.1 uncultured bacterium
GTCGAGAACTCGAGGGGTTCTGCTAGCACTGCTTCCTCGCTTCGCTCGGAAGCTCGTGGCACCCGCCGCGTTGCGGCGGCGCTTTGCGTCGGAAAGTCACGAGACGCCGCCGCTCCAAAGGAGCGGCGGGTGCCACGTGCTTCCGAGCGAAGCGAGGAAGCAGTGCTAGCAGAACCCCTCGAGTCCTCGACAGTGCGCCGCGAAGCGGCGGTCCCGTCCGTATCTCTCCCGCGCTGAATCCGCAGCGTCACACGCGCGAACCCCGCGCACCATGCCAACCACCACCAAGAAGACGTCGACGAAGAAGGCCGTGAAGAAGACCGAGAACAAGGCCGCGATCAAGAAGGCCGCCACCAAGAAGGCCGCCACCAAGAAGCCCGCCAAGAAGGCGATCAAGCTCGCGGCCAAGCCCGCCGCGAAGAAGCCTGCGCCGAAGTCCGCCGCCAAGGCCACCGGCCTCATCGAAGTCGGCTCGCCCGCGCCCGCGTTCAGCGCGGTGAACGCCGCCGGCAAGACCGTCACGCTCGCCAGCCTCAAGGGCAAGGCCTTCGTCCTCTACTTCTACCCGGCCGACGACACCCCGGGCTGCACCGTCGAGGCGTGCGCGTTCCGCGACAACCGCCCGAAGTTCGCCAAGCTCGGCTGCGAGGTCCTCGGCGTCAGCCCCGACTCGGTCGACAGCCACAAGGCCTTCGACGCGAAGTACAAGCTCGGCCTCACGCTGCTTGCCGATGTTGCGGGCAAGGACGGCGTGCCGCCGCTCGCCGCCGCCTTCGGCGTGTGGCAGGAGAAGAACATGTACGGCAAGAAGTACATGGGCATCGCGCGCACGACCTATGTGATCGCGAAGGACGGCACCGTCGCCGCGCGCTTCGACCGCGTGAAGGTCGACGGCCACGCCGACGAGGTCCTCGCTGCGGTGGCCGCGCTTCGCTGAACGCGGTACGGGAAACCTCCTCGCGGAATGTCTCTTCCCATGAGACGGGAAGTGTGAGACGGGAAGTATGAGGCGGGAAGTGTCCTTGTTCGCGCCGCGATTCTCGTCGAGGGCTTGATACGAGGGGATCGCATCGCTTCCATCGCTCCTGTTCGACGCCGACGGTCGAGCGCAGCATCCCGCTTGTGGCGGGTGCTCGCGAGCGTCGTGTTCGGCGTCATAGGAGAAGATCAAGATGCGAATCAACAAGCAGTCAGCGTTCCTCATGACGGCGGGCGCCACCATCCTCGCAGCGCAGGCCGCGCAGGCGAGCTGGACGCTCGGGAACGGCGACACCCTCTCGTTCACCGAACTGTTCGCGGCAGGCAGCGACCGCACCGTCTACATAGACGACAAGAAGTTCGTGTTCGAGTCGTTCAGCTCGGCTCACTTCCAGCTGAACGACATCACGCTGATCGGCTTCCTGTCGCTGAACCAGGGCGGCGGCGGATTCCGCAATGTCGGCTTCGATCTCGTGGGCGGGTTCGCCGACAACCCGGGCGACCAGCAGGTTTCCGAGGGCAACCTGCAGTACACGGTCGAGGTGAATCCCGATGCGTACGGGCAGGGACTCCGTCTCTGCGATGTCCGCGCGACCTTCAACGGCGGCGTCTCTGGCGACGGGTCGTTTTCGCGCGTCGACGAGTCGATCTTCGACCTCGACACGAATCAGTTCCTCGGCCAGCTCAGCGTCTTCAACCTCGCGGGCCCGCCGGCCGACGAGAGGTTCGTCGACTACAGGGACTTCTGCGAACAGAACCCGGAAGGTTTCCGCGCATTCGAGGTGAACAAGGACTTCAAGTTCTATTCGCCCACCTCGACCGGCACGGCGTCGGCCTCGTTCATCCGGCAGGAGTTCAGCCAGATTCCCGCTCCCGGCGCCTTCGCGCTGCTTGGCCTCGCAGGTGCCGTCGGTCATCGCCGTCGGCGTGCCTGAGCCAGTCTCTCGGCTCGTACAGGTCACTGGGGAAACCGCAGGGCGTCGGCCAACACCGGCGCCCTGCGGGCTTTTTCGCGTGTCGATCGCTGCGCCACGCGCTACCTTCCCGCACATGACCGGCACACTCATCGGCATCGCCCTCGAGATCAAGCGCCTTCGCCCGAGCGCCGTGCTGCCGGCGTACCAGAGCGAGCTCGCCGCCGGGCTTGACCTTTCGGCGGATCTCGACGCGGCGGTAACCATCGAGCCGGGCGCGATCGCGCTGATCCCGTGCGGCTTCGCGATGGCGCTGCCGGCCGGCTTCGAGGCGCAGGTCCGGCCGCGGTCGGGATTGGCGACCAAGCACGGGATATCGATGCCCAACGCCCCGGGCACCATCGACGCCGACTACCGCGGCGAGGTCAAGGTGCCGCTCATCAACCTTGGGAAGGCACCCTTCGTGGTCGAGCCAGGAACCCGGATCGCCCAGATGGTGATCGCCCGAGTCGAACACGCGCAAGTCAAGGAAGTGGAAGCACTTACGGACACGGCGCGCGGTTCGGGCGGATTTGGCTCGACCGGCACGGGACATGGGCCGTTGCGCGATTCCGCGCCGCGATAAGGCGCCAAGTGCCTTTCGCGGGAATCGGGATTCCTGCACAATGGCGGATCTCCGGTACTCCGGAGGAACAGGAGTCCATCTTGACGACCGCAACCGCTGCCGCCGTGACTGTCCCGCTTCTCGACCTCAAGGCGCAGTATGCGACCATCCGCTCGGAGATCGAGCCCGTCGTCAAGGAAGTGATCGAGAGCCAGTACTTCATCGGGGGCCCGAAGATCGGCGAGCTCGAGTGCATGACCGCCGGCTACTGCCAGGCGAAGTACGCGATCGGCTGCGCGAACGGCTCCGACGCCATCCTGCTCGCGCTCCAGGCGCTCGGCATCAAGGCGGGCGACGCCGTCCTCTGCCCGAGCTACACCTTCTTCGCGACCGCCGGCAGCGTCCACCGCCTTGGCGCGCAGCCCGTGTTCGTCGATTGCGACCCGGCGACCTACAACATCTGCCCCGAGTCGACGCGGATGGCGTTCCGCTGCCACAAGAACATCAAGGCGATCGTGCCCGTCCATCTCTTCGGCCAGGCGTGCGACCTCGACGCGATGCTCGAGATCGGCAAGGAGCACGGCGTGCCCGTGGTCGAGGACGCCGCGCAGGCGATCGGCACCGAGGACATCCACGGCAAGCGCGTCGGTTCGCGCGGCGTGATCGGCACCTTCAGCTACTTCCCGTCGAAGAACCTCGGCGGCTTCGGCGACGGCGGCATCATCACGACGAACGACGAGGCGCTCGCCCAGCGCATGATGCGCCTCCGCAACCACGGCATGGAGCCGAAGTACTACCACGCCGAGGTCGGCATGAACTCGCGCCTCGACGCGCTGCAGGCTGCGGTCCTCCTCGTGAAGATGCGCCACCTCGACGCGTGGAGCGCGGGGCGCCAGAAGAACGCCGCGTTCTACGACGCGTCGTTCGCGGCGGCGGGGGCGCAGGACTCGGGCTCGCCGCTTTCGGCGGGCGGGCTTGCGCTCCGCTACCCGAAGGCCGCTCCGAAGGGCGCGCGCCACATCTACAACCAGTACACGATCCGCGTGCCCGCCGAGATCCGCGACGCCGTGCGCCAGGACCTCGCCGACCGCAAGATCGGCACCGAGATCTACTACCCCGTGCCGCTGCACCTGCAGGAGTGCTTCAGGTACCTCAACTACACGAAGGGCATCTTCCCGCACGCGGAGGCTGCGGCGCGCGAGACGATCGCGCTGCCGATCTACCCGGACCTCGTGCAGGAGCAGCTCGACCATGTCGCGCGATCGGTGATCGAGAGCGTGCGCACCCGCACTTCTGGACAGGCGGCGGCGCGATGAACCTCAACTACCGACGCAAGAAGCGCGAACGGCACCACGCCGCGTCGCAGGACGACGATACGACGAGCACGCCGCATCTCGAGCATTCGCTCGTTCCGCGCGGCGAGGCGCGGCTGATCACGACCACGGCCGATCTCGAGGCCGAGATCGCGCATGTCCGCGAGAAGGGCGTCTTCGCCTACGACACCGAGTTCATCGGCGAGGAGAGCTACTGGCCGAAGATCTGCGTCGTCCAGCTCGCGACGACGGAGCGGGTCGTGCTGGTCGACGCCTTCGCGTTGCCCGACCTCACGCCGATCCTCGAGCTCGTCGCCGATCCGACGATCCTCACCATCGTGCACGCCGGCACGCAGGACCTCGAGCCCGTGCGCAGGTTGCTCGGCAAGGAACCCGCCAACACGCTCGATGTCCAGGTCGCCGCGGCGTTCGCCGAGATGCCGTGGCCGGCGGGGCTCGAGAAGCTCGTCGAGCGCTTCGCGGGGCACAAGCTCTCGAAGGGCCACACCTTCACGAACTGGGACGCGCGTCCGCTTTCCGCATCGCAGCTTCGCTACGCGGCCGACGATGTGCGCTACCTGCCGCTCGTCTGGGAGCGCCTGCGCGCCGAGCTCGAGCGCCGCGGCACGCTCGCTTGGGCGATGCGCGAGTGCGAGCAGAGCAGCAAGATTCCCGCGCGTTTCGACGAGGAATCGCAGATCCGACGCACGATGAAGAGCTGGCCGATGAAGCCGGCGCAGATCCCGACGCTTCGCCTGATGACGCGCCTGCGCGACGAGATCGCGCGCAAGGAGGACCTGCCGCACCGCGTGGTGATGCCGGACGAGACGCTCGCCGAGATCGTGCGGCAGCGGCCCGTGAGCGTGCAGCAGCTGTCGTCGGTGCGCGGCCTGCCCAAGCGCTTCGCGCAGAAGTACGGCGATGTGATCGCCCAGGCGGTCGACGAGGGCGGGAAGATGCCGCCTGAGAAGCTCGCGCACGGCAAGGTCACCGAGGAGACGGGCGCCGACCGCGCCGCGATCGACGCGATCGTGGCGATCCTCGGCGCGCGCTGCATGGCGATGGGTCTCGCGCCCACGATGGTCGCGACGCGCGGCGACATCTCCCGCTGGTGGATGTCGCGTGCGACGCAGTCCCCGCAGGCGCTCTTCGAGCCCGGCGACTGGCGCGTCGACGCCGTCGGCAACTGGGTCGAGTCGTTCCTGCGCGGCGAGGCGAGTGTCTCGATCGCGTGGAAGGATGGCCGCCCGACGCTCGCGAGCGAGCGGGGCGCCTGACATGCGCGCGGTGAACCCGGCGTCCGGCGAGGCGTTGGGCGCTGAGTTCGCGCGCAGCTCGCGCGCCGATCTCGAGGCGATGGCGGACACGGCGTTCGACGCGATCGACGCGCTCGCGGATGCGCCGGGCGCGGTGATCGCTGGTTTTCTCGAGGATTACGCAGCAAGGCTCGAGAACGACCGCGCCGGGATCGCGCAGCTCGCGCACGAGGAGACGGCGCTGCCGTACGCGCCGCGGCTCTCCGAGGTCGAGTTCAACCGCACCTCCTTCCAGCTGCGCGAGGCCGCGCGCTGCCTGCGTGATGAATCGTGGCGGACGGTCGCGGTTGATGCGACGCACCAGCTGCGCTCGACGCTCGTGCCGCTCGGCGGCGCGGTCGTGTGCATCGGACCGTCGAACTTTCCGCTTGCGTTCAACGGCGTCTCGGGCGGCGACTTCGCGGCCGCGATCGCGGCGCGCAACCCCGTGATCGCGAAGGCGCATCCCGGGCACCCGAACACGACCGCGCGGCTCTTCGCGCATTGCTGCGCGGCGCGCGACGCGGCGAAGCTGCCGTCGTCGGCGGTGCAGCTCTTCTTCGACTGTTCACCCGACGATGGCGAGGCGCTGCTTGCGCATGCTGGCGTCGCGGCGCTCGGCTTCACTGGATCGCGCGCGGCGGGGCTTCGGCTGAAGGCCGCGTGCGACCGGCTCGGGAAGCCCGCGAGCTGCGAGATGTCGGGCGTGAATCCGGTGTTCGTTGCGTCGAACGCGGCGGCCGCGCGCGCGGAGGCGATCGCCGATGCGTGGACGGCGTCGGTCGTGCTTGGCGGCGGGCAGTTCTGCACGAAGCCGGGCGTGATCTTCGTGGCCGGTGAAGCGGCGGCCGCTCGCGTGGCTGCGCGCGCGGGCGAGGTGCTTCGTGCTGCCGCGCCCGCGGTGCTGCTGACCGAGCCGATCCGCGCGCATCTCGCGCGGTCGGTCGACGCGCTGCGCGCGGCGGGTGCGCGCATCGCGTGCGGCGGCCGTGTGCAGACGCCAGGTTTCCGCTTCGAGCCGACGCTCGCGGTCGCGGATGCTGCGCTCGTGCGCGGCGCGCGCGCGGCGTTTCTGCAGGAAGCGTTCGGGCCGCTCGGCACGGTCGTCGCGGTCGAGGGCGACGCGCAGCTTGTGGATTTCGCGCGGATGCTCGATGGCCAATTGGCCTCGACCGTCGTCGCCGACGCGGCCGACGACGCTGTGCGCGCGACCCTCTTCGGCGTGCTGCGCTTCAAGGTCGGCCGACTGCTCGCCGAGACGATGCCGACGGGCGTCGCCGTGAGCCCCGCGATGGTGCACGGCGGGCCATATCCCGCGACAGGCGACGCAC
>CAIXEV010000615.1 GCA_903918555.1 uncultured bacterium
GCTAGGGAACCGAGGCAGAATCCATGATCGAAGCATTGAAGAGCGACCACATCGTCGAGAAGCTGGGCGGCCGATTCAAGCTGACGGCACTGATCCAGCGCCGTCTTGCCGAAATCATCGATGGAGCGCGTCCGCTCGTCGATCGAAACGGCCGTTCGGATCTCGAGGTCGTGATCGAGGAGATCATGCAGGACAAGATCACGCTCGAGATCGATCCTGAGCAGATCGAGAAGATGCGCGGCACGCCGTCGCGCAAGCGCTGATTCGGCGCGAGCGTCGATCCGCGAGCGTAGACCTTCGAGCAAAGACCCGCGAGTAAAAACTCGCGAGCAAGCCCGCGTCCGCGCGGGGCATTCTCAAGGCATCCCATGCAGCACGGCCACGCCGACGAGACGCCCGACCGCGCCGCCCCTGAGCGCGCGACCCCCGAGCGCATCGAGCGGCTGAAGCCGCTCGTCCTCGGACGACGGATCGGTGTCGGCGTCTGCGCCGGCATCGCCTCGTACAAGGTGTGCTCGGTGGTGAGCGCGCTCGCGCAGGCGGGCGCCGAAGTCACCGTGGCGATGACCGCAGACGCGCAGCGCTTCGTCACGCCGCTCGTGTTCCAGTCGCTCTCCGGCCGCGCGGTGCTGACTTCCGCTTGGGAGTCGGCCGTGCCGGCGGACCCGCAGCACATCCGCGCCGCATCGGCGCTCGACCTCTACCTGATCGCGCCGTGCACGATGGACATGCTCGCGAAGCTCGCGACCGGCCGCGCCGACGACATCGTGTCGCTCCTCGCTGCGTCGATCGACCGCGCGCGCACGCCGGTCGTGCTTGCGCCGAGCATGAACGAGTCGATGTGGCGGCAGCCCGCCACCCAGCGCAACCTCGACACGCTGCGCGGAGACGGCTTCGATGTCGTCGACCCGGCCTCGGGCTGGCAGGCCTGCCGCGCCGTGGGTCCCGGACGCCTTCCCGAACCGGATCAACTGCTCGAGGTCGTCGCAGAGGCTCTCGGGCGTGCGGCGCGGTCGGGAACCGTTCGCCGTCCTGCGGGCTGAGACGGGGCTTCTGGCCGCAGTCTTGAGGCGTTTCTGCCCGTTCGAGGCGGCTTGGTCTCGGACCTCGCTCGCTTGGGCGCTCCGTCCAACTGTCTGAATCGCAAAGAGGGGTCGAATTCGGCTTTCCCCGCCGCAAACAGGGGTTAGGCTGCGGATGTGCGTTGGGGCGCGCGACGGATCGCCCGCCCTCCATTTCTCGTGTGCAGCGCCACCGGGCTTCCGGGCTGCGCGGCGCCACTCCCTCGGAGATCGACATGTCGCTTTCGTCGTCGCGCCTCGTCTCGCTGTTTGCGCTCTGCTCGGTGACCGCCTTTGCGGGTTCCGCCCTCGCGGTGTCGGCCGATGCTCCGCCTGCGAAGGGAAAGAGCGAGCCCGCCACGGCGAAGATCCAGGCGCGCAGCGCCAAGCAAGGCAAGGTCGACCGTCCCACGCTGCCCGAGGGCCGTGACAGCCGCATCGTGGAAGAACTGATGGCTGCGAAGGACACGCCGTGGCTGGTCGCGCGTCCTGCAAGCAACGGCGGTGGCGGAGATGGGGGTGGAGAGGGGGGCGTCGCCGGTCAGTGCACGCCGGTTGTCTCGACGCACACGAACGCGAGCTTCGAGGGCGGACAGTACATCGTGCAGGCCGGCTTCGCGGAGCAGGAGATCGCCGCAGCGTCGTACACGCTGACCGCCGCTGATTTCCCGCTGCGCGTCGACCTCTGCGAGATGATCTTCGCGACGAGCAACGCCACCGTCACCACCACGACGAAGTGGTCGGTCATCGTGTGGGAAGGCACGCC
>CAIXEV010000616.1 GCA_903918555.1 uncultured bacterium
GGGCTTGTCGATGCGCACCTTGCACTGCACGGTGTTCTTCTGGATGTCGCCCTGCGGCACGATGCGGACGACCGTTCCCGCGAATACGGTGTTCGGAAGCGCGTCGCTGCGGATCTCGGCGGCGAGGCCGACGGCAAGGCGCGCGGCGTCCTTGATCGGCACATCGCAGCGCACCTGCAGCTCGGCGGGGTCGTAGAGCGTGAAGAGCGGCGGTTCCTCGCCACCGGTGCGCGAGCCCGGCACCGCGGTGCGCGTGAGGATGACGCCCGCGCGCGTCGCGCGGATCTCGCTGCGCGCAAGAGCGAGCGTGGCTTCCGCAAGCACGGCGGCCTGCAGGTCTCTGGTCGCCGCGGCGTGCGCGAGCTCGGCACGCGCCTCGTCGCGCGTGGCGCGCTCGGCGATGAGCGATTCCCGCGCGGTGCGCGCCGCGCGGCATTCGGCCTCGGCCACCGCGCGCCGCGCCTCGCGCGCGGGTCGATCGAGTTCAACCGCCTTGAGCCTGGCGGCAAGCGCATCGGCGCGAAGCCCGAGCCGACGCGCCTCGCCGGGACTGAACGCGCCGGATTCGGCGAGCGACGACTTGCGCTCGAACTCATCGCGCGCCTCGCGTGCGGCGAGCCGTGCTTCCTCGATCTCCGCCTCGAGCCGCGCGGCCATCGCACTCGCCTCCGCGAGCGTCGCTTCCGCGACCTGGATGCGGCGCTCGGGCTCGGTGGCGCGCTCGAACAGCGTTTCCGCGGCCCCCGCCCTCGCTGCGCGCGCCTCGACATCTGCTTCCGCCACACGCAGTTCAGCGGTGGCGCGCGCGATGGCGAGCTTCTGCTGCGCGGATTCGAGCGTGGCGAGCACCTCGCCCGCCGCGACGGTGGCGCCCTCGAGCACTCGGACTTCCTCGACGATGCCCTCGCGCAACGCGCGGATCTCGACGGCGAACGGCGCTGGCTCGATCCAGCCCGCGGCCTGGATGCCCGATTCGGCTGGAATCGCGGCCGTCTGCGAAGCGACGACCGCGACGGGCGTCACGCCGACCTGAGGCGCGTGCTCGAAGGCGCGGATCGATGTGATGCCGATGACGACCGCTGCTCCGATCAGGATTGCGGCGGGGACGACGACGCGGGCGAGGATTCTCGCGGGATTCGCGGCACGGGGCGTGGATGATGGCATGTTGCGCTCGGGCTTCAGGCGGATGAGGACGACCGACGACGAGTGGAGGCACTCGCGTGGCCTTAGATCCGGAGCCGAGCAGACACGAGAAGGAGCAGCCAAGGCGGTGGCTCGCCGACATCGTCCTCGAGACGGACCGCCTCGTTTCCGCGATCACCCGTCGGCGCGTCGCACACGACGAGCATGCACTTGATCGGCGCGCCGATCTCGTCGCAACCGACGGTGAACTGCGGCGCCTTGAAATCGGCCTTGGTGCAGCAGGCGCTGTCGCATCGGCCGACCGGATGACGCTCGCGCTGCGAGGGCGAGTGGCGCGACCGATCCTCCGCACGACCGTCTGAAACGCCTGCACGGGCGCAGCAATCGCCGCAGCAACCTGCCGCGGCCGGCGTCGAAGCCTCGCTTGAAAACAGCGCTCCGAGCGTGCGCTGCTGGCAGCAGCACGCGAAGGAACATGCCACAAGCATCGTCACAAGCAGGCGATGAAGCAAGCGATGAAGCAAGCGGTGAAGCAAGCGACCAGGCAGGGGATGAAAGGAGCGAGCGAGCGACATGGGTCCGATTCGGCGCAGCCTGCGCCGCGCAGCGCGGTTTGCGTCCGCAGCACCGTGTGGAAAAGCCTACACCTGATCTCAGGGGAGTGAAAGGGTTCTTGTCCCGAAAGGCTGCGATTTCGCGCATGATGGTCGGGAGCAGCGCGTTTCCTCGCTCACGCCGCGCAACCCGCGTTTCTGCCCTCCCTTCGGAATCAGTCGTCTTGGACCCGATCAGCCAGACATCCTCGCTCGGCGCGCTGCTTGCGACGCTGCCGCGTCATCTGTCCGAGCGCGCGTCGCTCGTGGCGGCTGCCGAGCCTCCGGCCGGTGCTGCATTCGTCGTCTACTGGGCGCACCACGCGCTGCGCATCGATGAGAACCCCGCGCTCGAGCTCGCGTGTGCGCTCGCCGAATCGCGCGGGCTTCCCCTCGTCGTCTACAGCGGACTCGCCGGCGCGCATCCGTACCTCTCCGACCGTCACGCGGCCTTCGTGCTCGAGGGACTGCGCGACTTCGCGGGGCAGCTCGCGTCGCTCGGCATTCCGTTTGCGGTTAACCTCGATGTCGTGTCGCGCCCCGATGCGGGAATCGACCGCCTTGCTTTGCGCGCGTTCGCGATCGTGACCGAGGACTTTCCCGCGGCGCCCTATGCCGACTGGACCGCGTCGATCGCGCGGCGCACGAAGTGCGCTGTGATCGCGGTCGACACCGCGTGCGTCGTCCCGATGAACAGGGTCGACGGCGTGTTCGACCGCGCGTACGCGTTCCGCGAGGCGACCGAGCGCGAGCGCGCCGCGCGCGTGCCGATGCCGTGGCCGGCGCCGCGCGTGCGCGAGCAGCCGTGGCCGATGGTCGAGCATGGCCTGCCCGAGATCGACTGGCGCACGCTCGACATCGCGCGCACCGTCGCGGCGCTCGAGATCGATCACGCGGTCGCGCCCGTCGTCGAC
>CAIXEV010000617.1 GCA_903918555.1 uncultured bacterium
GCGATCTCGACCGCGTCCTCCAGCTTCGCCGCCCAGCGGTGGAGCATTCCCTTGCGCACGCTCGGCGGGCACTTCGAGACATACTCCGCCATCGACCGCAGGTGGTCGGCGATGAGCCGCGCGGACTCGTCGAGCGTCGCGGCCGCCCTCATGTGCGAGATGACTACGCTCATGCTTTTTCGTCCACCTTCCTGCGGTTCAGCTCCGCGAGCACCCACTTGATGTTGTCGCCGCGCTTCTCCTCGGCGCGGATCTCGCCGAGACACGCGGCATAGCCCGCCATGTCGCAGGCGTTGTCGCGCTTGGGCGAATGCTGCTCGCGGGCGATCTTGTCGATCACCATGAACATCGACCAATCCGCCGCGGTGAACGGCTGGCTGATCTTGTGCGCAAAGAGCGCGTTGATCGCGCCGACCGTGCGGGCGAAGTGGTCGCCCGGCCTTCCGTATGCGTCGCCGCGCTCGCGCACGATGCGGGCGACCTCCTCAAGCAGTTTCGTCCGCTCGTTCACTGTCCCACCGCCTTTCTCTTGCGTTCCTGTTGCTTGCGGCGCGCGTCCTGCTGGCGGCGCTTCGCAGATTGACCCAACCACCGATCGAACTTGGGGACATGCGCCCCCGCATCGTCGAAGCCGAGCCATCGCACGCGCTCCATCGCCGCCGCGAAGCCTTGGTGCTTCACGATCGCGTCGATCTGCCGCTCGCGGATGAACTCCACGCAGCCGTCGACGCTCTCGCGGTCTGCCCACGCCCAGAACCTCACGAGGAGGCCGACCACCGCGTCCTCGGAGATTCCGAGGATCTCGGCGAGACCCTGAACCTCGGGGCGCTCGTGGATCGTTGTCGAGATCGCTATCCAGTTGCTCATTTGACGCTCCTCCGACGATGAAACCCAGCCGCGTTGACCTTGATGCCGACCATGCTGCGGCACAGCCCGAGCGAGAGCCCGCGGTACATGGCGCGGATGTCCTTGAACCCCTCGACGGTGCACTGCTGCGGCACGCAGACCTTGACCCGCGCGAACTCCGCGACGAGATCGTCGGCGAGCGCGCGCGCCCCATCGACGCCAGGGCCGTCCGCGTCGGCGATCACGACCACCTCGGGCTCGGGACGCGCGATCAGGCGGATCGCCGACACGACGAGGTGGTGCTGCCCGGTGCACGACGCGCGGCCGATGACTGCGCACTCGGCGTCCGCGTCGAGGATGCCGAGCATGTCGATCGCGGCGGCGGCGTCGGTCGGCCCCTCGACGATGTAGACGCGCGAGAGGCGGCGCCGCTCCGTGGTCGGCACCATGAACACGCCCGCGCGGCTTCCCTTGAGCGCCCACTTCGCGGCGCCCGAATCGACGGGCTCGCGGAGGCGGATGCCGCACACGGCGCCCGTCTCGTCGCGCATCGGGAACGCGTAGGAGCCCGAGCCCTCGGGGCACCACGCGAAGCCGAGCGCGGAGAGCGCCCGCGCGCTCACGCCGAGTATCTTCGCCGCGGCGATGGCGTGGTCGATCGTGGTCTTCTCGCGCCACGCGGCGATGACC
>CAIXEV010000618.1 GCA_903918555.1 uncultured bacterium
CGGAACGGGCCGGGCCGACCGCGCCGCGGTCGACGGCGCGCTCAAGCTCGAGGGCATCGACGAACGCGGGCTCGACGAGCTCGACCGCAAGTACATGCGCGCGATCGCGGAGATCTACGGCGGCGGCCCCGTCGGCGTCGAGGCCGTGGCGGCGACGCTCGCAGAGGATGTCGGCACCATCGAGGACATGGTCGAGCCGTACCTCCTGCAGCTTGGCTATCTCGCGCGCACGCGCCAGGGCCGGCGCCTCACGAAGCCGGGCGCGGATTCGATCGGGTTTATGCTGCGTGCGAACCAGTCGTTCGACGCCTGAGCGTGTTGGATGGCGGGGGGTTGGCCGCAAGTAAAGGATTGGAACATCGAGGCGCGTTCAAGACGAATGGCGCGCGTTTCAGGCGAGGAGAAGCACATGCGGGACAGCAGGATCATGATGTGCTCAGTGGCACACGCGCGACGGGCTGTGTGCGCGATCGCGCTCGTCGTCGCGGCGTCAGCGTTCGCCGCGCCGCCCGTGCAGGATCCCGTCGAGGTGTCGCGCGCGGTCGATGCGTTGCTGCGCAGCGAGTCGGGCGCGGCCGAAAAGGCGTGGGCGCTGCCGCCCGAGCAGCTCGATCTCGTCGCGCGGCGGCTGGTGGAGCACTGGAAGCGGTACCCATATGCGCTCGACCGACAGAGTGGGGCGGAGCCAAATCTCCAGCTGGTCGACGGACTCCGGGCGATGCGGGAGCTGACAAGTGGCCGGCCACCGCTTCCGAGCGGCGCGCCCGAGGTACTGGTTGAGGAACTGAGCCGGCTCGTGTGTCAGCCGCCCGCTGCGGATTCTCCCCAGCGAACCATCGGGCGCTATCGCGAGGAGTCGCGCTTGCTCTTGGAATTGGCATGCGCAGCGGACGGCCCTGCGAAAGTGACCGAGCGACTCGGGAGTCTCCCACCGAGCGTGTCGCTTGCGTACGCGACGGGCATGGCGGCAACGGCGCGGCAAGCGCTTGAGGCGGGGTTGCCAGGGTGGACAGAGGAGGATGGCCTCACGACGCTCGAACGGGTCACGGAGGAGGCCGTGGCGTTTCTGTCCGACCCCGACAGCGTGGCCTTGCTTCGATCGCAGCCGGTCATGGACGGCATCTTTCTCGCGATTTCAGGCCTTGCAACCGGCACGGATGTTCCCGAGGACCAGCGCCTCGCCGCTGCCCGGTCTTACTCGGAGCTTGCGGATGCGTACGCGGCCATCGCTGCGCGTGGAGACTCCGTGCCGCAGCGATTCAGCGCACCTGAAGTGATCGCGCTCGCGGGTCTGAGCGGATATGGGCGCAAGGGTGCCGAGATCTTCTTGCCCGAACCACAGGCGGTCGCGGATGCGATTCACCGTCTTGCCGGCTTCCGCGACGAGTCGCTCTCCGATCACACGCTCGGCTCGATCGTCACTCTGCTTGATCTCGCGTCGCATCGGCTCGGTGGATTCGCGAAGCTTCGCGAGCAGATGGCACAGCAGACCGGGCAGCCTGGCCAGGGCTCCGGCGTCGACAAGATCTGCGACGCGCTCTCGCTGCTGGTGCTGCGCATCCATGCGATTCCGCCGTCGCACGCGGCGTGGACGGAGGAGAACCGCTGCCTGTGGCTCGAGGCGGTCGACCGCGACCGGAGCGGCGAGCGGGACGCGAAGTGCGACTCGATCGCGAAGGCGTGGACGACGGCGCGCGAGGGCATCTCCGCGGAGTGGCGCGAGCAGTGCAAGACGAAGTCTGAGCGCGACGCGGCCGGCCGCGACGCCAAGCGCGCCGAGCGCAAGGCCCGCCGCGAGGCGTGGGAGCTGAAGATGAAGGAAGCGAAGACGCCGTCCGCGCCGACCGCGAAGTAGGCGCGAGCGCTCAAATCAAGCGGTGAGCGCTCAAATCACGGCGTTCCGCCCATCGACGGCGTGTAGGCGCCGAAGTTCTGGCGGGAACTGCGCGAGCCTGCTGGGATCGACAGCGACAGACCCACGAAGGTGTTGTCCTCGATGAGGTCGTAGCCTGCGTTCGCGTTCAGGTCGAAGTCGGGGAAGGTGCGCGTGATCGAGCCCGAGACCGCGCGGAAGTCGCCGGCCTCGAGGTCGTACTGCGGGCTGAACGCGAGCAGATAGCGCTTGCCCGCGCGGTAGAGGAAGCCAGCCTGCAGGAGTTCCGAGCTCGTCGGCGCGAGGTAGCGGTACTCGACATAGGTGCTCGCGACGGGGTTGTGCCGCATCTCGACGCCGAGCGAGCCGCGCGCGAGGTTCGGCAGCACGCTGTCCGCGTCGGTGACGAAGACCTGGTCCTCGAAGAGGTAGTTCATCGTGCCGCCCATCGTGAGCGAGTCGCTGAGCTGCCACACCATCGCGCCGTAGCCGTGGCTTCCCCACTGCGAAAGCTCGGGGCGGAAGGTGTAGAACGCAGGCATCGGCGACTGCGACCAGCGCAGGCTCGAGTTCGGGTCGAGCGGATTGACGGGCTGCGGCGTGAAGTCGCTTGCGGCGTCGTTGGCGACGAGGCCGAGA
>CAIXEV010000619.1 GCA_903918555.1 uncultured bacterium
AGTCGAAAGTGCGAAGGCTGCGGCCGAGCGAGCGATGGTTGCAAGGTTCATGACTGTTCAACTCCGAGTTCGGTCGAGTCTCAACTGCGGCCGAGGCCGCACTGTTTCGTGGATTGGTTCGTGGATTGGATCGCGGATTGGATCGCGGATTGGTTCGCGGATTGGTTCGCGGATTGGTTCGTGAATCGGCCGTTGGCCTGCTTCAGTCGGGCACAAGACGCGACTTCAGGCTCGTTCGTTCCAACGCAGCGTCAAGATCCGCGGCGGCCACCCATGCCGCCGCCGAGACCGCGGCCCCCGCTGCTGCTGCCGCCACCGCCACGGTTGCCCTTCTCGGCGTCCTTGAAGCGCTGGATCTCCTTGCGGAGGTTGTCGATGAGCAGCTCGAGCTGCATGCGGCCGGGCATGCCTTCCATGCGCATGCGGTACTCGATGGCCGGGTACTGCTTGATGGCGGCGACGACCTTCTCGAGCAGACCCTTCTGCTTGCCGAGGCCGACGGCGTCGCCGTCGACCTCCGACGCGTCGCGCAGCCAGTCCTTGCAGCGCTCGTAGGCCTTGCGCCAGTCCTCGACATAGCCCGTGCCGATCTTCTCGCCGTTGTCGAGCTTCTTGTACTCGCGGTAGCCGAGGAGGAACATCAGGTCGTCGAGGTCGTCGGCCACGCCATCGGCGAGACCCGATTCCTCTGCGAGCGTCGAACTGAAGTTCGCGACGCCCTCGCTCGTTCCGTCCACGATCCAGGTTCCGCTCGTGTTGGGGAGCCACACGACCTTGCGGCCTTCGAACTTGATGGAGAGCGTCTCCGAGGGCGACATCATGGCCTCGCCGAGCTCGAGCGGATAGCCGCCCTGCTGGAGGAAGCCGTTGCCGATGCCGACGCGCGCGCGCATCATCTTCGAAGCGACATCGGGGTCATCCCAGCCCGCGGCCATCTGGCTGACGCGGACGAGACCCATGAGGCGGCCGTCGCTGCGGATGTACATGTCCGGCCACGCGAGCGCGAGCAGCGAGCCGAAGCCCACCGAGTCCTCGACCCACATCACCTGGGGGATGTCGCGGAGATCCTCGCGGAACATCTTCACCATGTCGCGGTACTCCTCGAGGATGCCGAGGCCGTACTCGCCGCGGTCGTCGTCCTGGAGGTAGAAGTTCTGGTTGATGTCGGCGCTGAAGAGCTCGAGCACGATGATGTCGGGCTTCACCTTCTTGATGTCCTCGACATACATCTTCATCAGCTGCATGCTGATGTCTGTGCCCATCTGGCCCTTCAGCGGCACCACATAGACATTCGGCGTGGCGAGAGTCGACGGCAGCGGAGCGCTCTGCTGCGCGATGGCGGTGCCACCGACGGCGAGAGACAGGCTGGTGGCGAGGGCGGCGACGGCGTTCGAGAAGGTGGGTCGCATGGGTGGGGTCGCGGGTTTGATCGCGGGATTGATCGCGGGATGTTCGAACTGATGCTGCTCGGGCGTCCAAGCGGACAGGGAACGCCCCAACGGACTGAGAGAAAGGATAGTACACCCCCGTAAGCGGAGGTTGCGCCATCGGTTCGTCAACTCCGCTGAAATCCGCGCCCACCGCGCTCGAGGCATGCGGTGCCGCCCCTGAACGGTGGCTCAGCCGCGCTTCTCGGCATCCCCCTGAAGGCCGGGGCGGACGAGGGCAAGCGCCTCCTCGGTCGAGGTGACCCTTCCCTCCAGCTGCGCGTCCATGGCGAGGTCGATCCAGCCCTTGAAGCTCGGCCCCGGGCGGCAGCCGGCCGCGATCAAGACAGCCCCGTCGAGGAGCGGCTGCGGAAGCGCCCGCGCCGGGAGCTCGCGGTCGGCCGCCTCCGCGAGCGCACGGCCGCGATCGGCGTCCTCCGCCGCGACGAGCGCGACCGCGGCGTCGAACCCCGCGCGCGCGATCACCCGCGCGCGGGCCGCCACGCCGAGTCGGTCGAACCCGCCGAGAAGCACCTCGCGGATCTCGAGCGCGTGCCGGAACGCATCGGTCTCGTCGTTCGACAGCACCAGCCGTCGCCGGAGCGCCGCCACCGCATTCGCGCGGATCGCCTCTTCGGGCGCGCCGCCCGTCCGGTCAAGCCACCACGCCGCCA
>CAIXEV010000620.1 GCA_903918555.1 uncultured bacterium
CGCGCGTGATCGAGGCGACCTCCGTCTGCGGCGCGACCTCGGGCTTCGGCGCGGCGCTCGCGACGGGCGAGCGATGGCTCACCGACGCGTCCGACTCGATCCTCGTCGTCGACATCCGCGCCGCACGCGCCGCAGGCTTCCACCCCGTGCCCGAGCGCCTCGAGCGCCGCGCGATCCGCCGCTTCGACGGCAAGCCCGCGCCCGACGACCAGTGGACCGTCGTGCAGCCGGCCGGCCTTCCCCCGCTGCCGAAGCCGAAGCTCACGCCGCGCGAGCGCCGCCTCGAGTCGTGGCGCAAGAAGCTGCTCGACCTGACGCTCCGCAACAAGCTGCTGAACGACCGCGACAAGGCGGGCGTCCCGCTCTTCGCGGAAGGCGACGAGGCGATCGCGCTGCTCGAGGACACGCTGTGGAACGAGACGCCGCTCGTCCTCAAGGCCCGCGGCGCGATGCGCGACATGTCGCCCGCGCATGTCGCCGACGAGATCGGCCGCCGCATCCTCCGCTCGACGCTTGACGACGACGAACTCTTCAAGCGCGCCACCAAGGCCCATCGCGACGCGCGCAGCTCGCTCGAGGAGACCGGCGCACGCGCGCTGTTCGTCGCGGTCGGCTTCCTCGAGTATTCCGTCGAGCAACGCAAGGAACCGCTGCGCGCGCCGCTCGTCCTCGTTCCCGTCGAGCTCGAGCGCATCTCGCGCTCGGAAGGCTTCCGCGTGCGCCCCGTCGCCGACGACACCGTGCCGAACGCGGCGCTCGTCGAGTCGCTGCGCGCGGCGCACGGCCTCGACATCGGCCTCGGCACGGGCCTCGGCAGCGCGCTCGTCGAGGACGAGCACGGCCTCGACATCGGCGCGATCCTCACGCGCGTGCGCCAGGCGGTGAAGGATGTGCCGGGCGCGCGCATCCTCCCGATCGCGAAGCTCGGCATCTACTCGTTCAAGAAGCTGCCGCTCGTCGAGGAGATGCGCGCCCGCGGCGCGGCGCTCGGTAGCCACGGCATCGTGAGCACGCTCCTCGACCGCGCGATCGCGCCCGAGCTCCGCAACGCGCGGCTCGTCTCCCCCGCGGCGGTCGACGACGAGGCGCCGTTCGGCGCGATGCGGTTGCCGCTTCCCGCCGACAGCTCGCAGATCGCGGCGATCGTCTCGGCGACCAAGGGCTCGACCTTCGTGCTGCAAGGCCCGCCCGGCACAGGCAAGAGCCAGACCATCACGAACCTCCTCTCCGAGTGCCTCGCGCGCGGAAAGCGCGTCCTCTTCATCGCCGAGAAGAGCGCCGCGCTCGGCGTCGTGAGCGAACGGCTGCGCAAGGCCGGCCTCGGCGCGTTTGCGCTCGACCTCCATGCCGAGCACGCGACCAAGACGAGCTTCGTCTCGCAGGTGAAGGCCGCGCTCGACGAGATCGACGCGCGCGCCGCGCCGAACGCGCGGCAGTTCGCGACCGTCGCGACGGGCGTCGACAAGCCGCGCGTGCGCCTGCGCGCGTCGTGCGATGCGCTCCACGCGACCGCGGCCGGCGGGCTCTCCGCCTTCGACGCGATCAACCGTTCGTTCGACGCGCGCGCGAAGAGCGCGGGCAGCGCGCTGCCC
>CAIXEV010000621.1 GCA_903918555.1 uncultured bacterium
ACGGTGATCCAGAAGTACCTTCGCAACGAGTTCGAGGACATCGACGCGTACAACGACGCGGCCGGCGAGATCGCCGAGCCCTACCGCTTCCTCGTCTGCGCGGATTTCCCGGCGAATTTCAGCGAGCAGGCGGCGGCGCGCATGCTCTCGATCCTGCGCGCGGGCCAGCGCTGCGGCGTGCATGTGATCCTGCTGCGCGACCAGAAGTCGTCGCTCCCGGACGGAATCTCCGCCGACGAGATCTCCGCGAGCTGCCAGATCGTGCGCGCCGAGAAGGGCAAGCCCGACTCGTTCCGCTTCGCGTCGGGGCCGTACGCCGCGCTTCCGCTCACGCTCGATTCGCCGCTCGGCGACGACGCGCTCATCCCGCTCCTCACCCGCGTCGGCCGCCACGCCAAGACGGCGGCGCGCGTCGAGGTGCCGTTCGACGCGATCGCGCCGAAGCCCGACGCATTCTGGTCGCTGTCGAGCGCGAAGAACCTGCGCGTGCCCGTCGGCCGCGCGGGCGCCACGCGATTGCAGCAGTTCCTCCTCGGCGAAGGCACGAGCCAGCACGCGCTCATCGCGGGCAAGACCGGCTCGGGAAAGTCGACGCTTCTCCACGCGATCATCACGGGAATCGCCTGCTGGTATTCGCCGGCCGAGGTCGAGCTCTGGCTCGTCGACTTCAAGAAGGGCGTCGAGTTCAAGACCTACGCGGAGCACGCGCTTCCGCACGCGCGCGCGGTCGCGATCGAATCCGACCGCGAGTTCGGCCTGTCGGTGCTCGAGGGCCTCGACGCCGAGCTCTCGCGCCGCGGCGAGCTCTTCCGCGAGGCGGGCGTCCAGGACATCGCGAGCTTCCGCAGGATTCGCCCCGATGCGCGCATGCCGCGGGTCCTCCTCGTGATCGACGAGTTCCAGGAGTTCTTCCTCGACGACGACCGCGTCGCGCAGAACGCATCGATGCTGCTCGACCGCCTCGTGCGCCAGGGCCGCGCGTTCGGCATGCACGCGATCCTCGGCTCGCAGACGCTCGGCGGCGCGTATTCGCTCGCGCGCAGCACCATGGGCCAGATGGGCGTGCGCATCGCGCTCCAGTGCAGCGAGGCGGACTCGCAGCTGATCCTCTCCGACGAGAACCTCGCCGCGCGGCTTCTGTCACGCCCGGGCGAGGCGATCTACAACGACGCGGGGGGGCGGCTCGAGGGCAACTCGCCCTTCCAGGTCGCGTTCCTCCCCGACGAGAAGCGCGACGGTTGGCTCGACGAGGTCGAGCGCCGCGCGAAGGGCGCCTTTGACGCGCTGCCACGCATCGTGTTCGAAGGCGATGCGCGCGCGCCGATCAAGCTGAGTCCGGCGGTGCGCGGCGGCGTGAAGCCCGATCCGCGCGGCAATGTGCGGCTCTGGCTCGGCGAGGCGGTCGCGATCAAGGATCCGACCTGCGCGCGGCTTGCGCGCGCGGCCGGCGCCAATGTCGCGTGCATCTCGCCCCGCGACGACCAGGCCGTGTCGACCACCGCGGCGCTCCTGCTCTCGATCGCCGCCGAGGCGCCCGACGCCATCGTCGATGTCTTCGACGGCACCCCAGCCGATGCGCCCGAGTACGGCGCGCTGCAGCGGATCGCATCGGATCGCGGCGTGAAGGCGAACTTCGTGCCCTACCGCGAGATCGACGCGAAGCTCGCTGAGATCGCCGGCGATGTCACGGGCCGCGCCGACAACCCGGGGCGGCCGCGCCGTTTCGTGGTCATCCACCAGCTGCAGCGCTACCGCTCGCTTCGCCGCAACGAGGACGACTTCTCGTTTGGCGCGAGCGATGCGCCGCCGTCGCCCGACAAGCTGCTCGGCGGCATCGTGCGCGAAGGGCCGGTCGCGGGCGTGCATGTGGTCGTCATGGCCGACACGCTCGCGTCGCTCCAGCGCTCGTTCGACCGCAACGCGCTGCGCGAGTTCGACTGGAAGGTGCTCTTCCAGATCTCGCCCGCCGACTCGAGCACGCTGATCGACTCGCCCGCTGCGAGCCGCCTCGGCACCAACCGCGGGCTCCTCCATTCGGAAGAGCTCGGCATGCTCGAGAAGTTCCGGCCGTACACGATGTGAGCGGTCAGGGCGCGCGCAAATCAGGGCCCGCCGAGCATCGTCTCGAGGCGCCTCTCGCTCGCGGGGAACGCGCGCGGCAGCTTCGGCGCGCAGCGGCTGATCTCGATCTCCTCGAACATGCGTCGGAGCGCAAGGATCTCGGCGCGCGACCTTCCGCGCATCGCGCACGCCTCGGCGACGCGGAGCCGCAGCGGCGCGAGCTCGTCGTCGTTCGCGCGATCGCGGGCCGCGCCGATCTCGCGGAGCCGCTCGAGCCGGGCCATCAGCATCTGGACGAGGCGCAGCCGCTGCGAGAGTTCCTCGTGGTCGGCGCGCGCGATCGGCTCGAGCGACGCGCCGAGGATCTCCTCGATTCGCGCGGCCACCCGCGCCTTCGGCTCGCCGTCGCCGTCGGGCTTCACGCCCCGCACGCGCTCGCCGACCTCTTCCGCCGCCACGAGCAGCGCGTGCAGGGTGCGAACCGCGCGCGCGACGCGGTCGTGGAGGTCGCGTCCGGCGCTTCGGGCGGCCGCGAGCATCGCAGCGCCATCGCGCGGAGGCGCGTCCCTCTCGGAGACGGCCTGCGCGGCCACGCTCCGCGCGACGAATCCGACGATGTCCTCGACCCCGCGGAGCCCGAGCAACGCGTGGAGCTCCTGACAGAGCGGGTCGTACGCGACATGGTGCTCGACCGCCTCGCGGATCTCCGCCGCCGCGAAACCCGCGACCGCCGCCCTGTGCTCTTCCTCGGCGCGAACCGCGCTCTCGAGCACCCGCAGCGCCACCCGCGGCCCCTCGCGCACCAGCGCGGGGTAGCCGACGAGCGCGATCCCTGCGCGCGTGAACGCCAGCCGCATCGGAAGCGCCTCGTCGGGCATCGACTTCATCTCGTCGCGCTCGAGAAGCGCCACGGGATCGCGGCTCCGATCGATCGACGCGCGCAGACGATCGCGCGACAGCGCCGCGAAGCGCACGGCGAGCGCCGCGAGGTCGCGCCCGACCGCGAGCACCGCGCCATCCGCATCGACCACCTCGAACCGCATGCATAGATGCGGCGCGAGGAGTTCGTCACGGAAGTCGCCGACCGAGACCTCGGTCTGCGCGATGACCGAGAGATGGCGCGCGAGCGCACGTTTCAGCGAGCCCTTCGCGAACGGAATCGCCTCGACCGAGCCCTGCACCACTTCCTCGATCGGAAAGAGGCGCACGCGCAGGTGCTTCGGCAGCGTGCGGATCAGGCCCTCGACCTTCTCGGCGAAGAGCCCGGGCACCATCCACTCGAACGGAACGGGGTCGACGATGCCGAGCGCCTCGACCGGCACGCGCGCGGTGATGCCGTCGCCCGCGTCCTCGGGGTCATGCGCGTAGGCGAGCGGCAGCGCGAGGTCGTCGACCGCGAGCGTCTCGGGGAAATCCCTGTCGCGCACGCGCTCGGCGCCGTCGCGGAGAAGATCGTCCTCCTGCATGAAGAGCGCGCGCGGATCGCGCTCCTCGGCCTCCTGACGCCATGACTCGAACGACGGCACCGAGTGGATGTGCTTCGGGACGCGCCCGTCGTAGAACGCGAACGCAGCCTCCTCCTCGAGCAGGAGACCGCGGCGCCGGCCGCGCGCCTCCTCTCGCTCCAGCGCCTCGCGAAGCGCGCGGTTTGCCGCGAGGAACGCACCCGCCGTGCGGGCGCGATACGCGACGAGCCCTTCCTGGATGAACACATTGCGCGCGGCGACCGGATCGACCGGCCCGAACGGGACGCGGCGCTTCGGCACCAGCACGAGTTCTCCGAAGCTCGTGCGCTCCCACGCGGCGACCTGCCCGGTCTCCTCGACGAAATGCGGCTCGAACTGGCTCTTCTTGCAGAGGTGCGGCGCGACGCGGGCGATCCAGTCCGGCTGGATCCGCGCGCAGATCCTCGCAAACCGCCGCGTGGTCTCGACCACTTCCGCAGCGACGATCCAGTTCGGCGCGCGGCGCGCGAGCGCGCTGGCCGGATGCACCGCGAAGAGCGCGCCCATCGACGAGCGGTACTCGCCCTTCTCCGTCTTGAGGCCGACCTGCGAGGCGAAACCCGCGAGCACCGCCCGGTGGAACGCGCCGTCGTGGATCTCCGCGCCGGGCTCGCCGACCTTGATCGAGAAGTGCTCCGCGCACAGCTCCTTGAGCTGCCCCACGACATCCGACCACTCGCGCATGCGCTGGTAGGACAGCATGTTCTTCTCGCACCACTTGCGCTTCTGGCTCGAGCCGAACTCCTTCCCCTGCTGCGCCCCTTCGGTGAACCGCGTCTCGCCGCGCCACGCGCGCCAGATGCGCAGGTACGCCGCGAAATCGCTCGACGGATCGGCGAACCGCGCGTGCACGAGGTCCGCGGCGTCGCGCTTCAGCTCGGGGCGGATGCGCGGATCCTGGACGGCGAGCGCCGCGGCGACCACGAGGATGTCGTTCACGCTGCGCTCGTCGATCGACGCGAGAAGCATGCGCGAGAGCCGCGGATCGAGCGGAAGAATGCTCATCGACTTGCCGAGCTGCGTCAGGCGGCCTTCCACCGTCGATGCGCCGAGCTCGACGAGCGTCGCGCGGCCATCGGCGATGAGCCGGGCTGACGGCGGATCGACGAACGGGAAGTCCTCGGCCTTGCCGAGGTTCAGCGCCTCCATCTGGAGGATCACGCTCGCGAGGTTCGTGCGCAGGATCTCAGGCTGCGTGAACTCGGCGCGGCGCTCGAAGTTCTCCTCGGAATACAGGCGAATCGCGATGCCCGGGCCAAGCCGCCCCGCGCGACCCGCGCGCTGCCGCGCGCTCGCCTGCGAGATCTCCTCGACCGGCAGGCGCGCCACGCGCGACTTCGCGCTGTAGCGCAGGACGCGCGCGAAACCCGGGTCGATGACCGCGTGGATTCGCGGCACGGTCAGCGAGGTCTCGGCGACATTCGTCGCAAGCACGATGCGCCGGAGCGGGCCCGGCGCGAAGATCCGCTCCTGTTCCTCGAGCGTCTGCCGCGCGAAGAGCGGAAGGATCTCGGTGCGCGGCCTGCCGCGCTCGCGCGCCTGCGCATGGCCGCGAAGGTGCTCGGCGGCCTCGCGGATCTCGCGTTCGCCCGACAGGAACACGAGGACATCGGGCAGGATGTCGTTCGGCGCGAACGCCTCGTCGATCTCGTCGACCGCGCGCGCGATCGCATCGAGGATGCGAGGATCCTCCTCGTCGAGGTCGCGGCCCTCCGGCGGGCGATAGCGGGTGTCGATCGGATAGGTGCGCCCGGGGATCTCGACGACGGGCGCGCCGCCGAAATGCGCCGAAAGCCGCGCGACATCGATGGTCGCGCTCGTGAGGATCACCTTGAGGTCGGGTCGCCGCGGGAGAAGCCTCCGCAGGTAGCCGAGCAGGAAGTCGATGTTGAGGCTGCGCTCGTGCGCCTCGTCGA
>CAIXEV010000622.1 GCA_903918555.1 uncultured bacterium
CCGGCACGATGGTGGCGCTCGTCGGGCATTCCGGCGCGGGAAAGACGACGCTCTCGAACCTGGTCGCGCGCTTCCACGATCCGAGCGAGGGACGCATCACGCTCGATGGTTCGGACATCCGCGACATCGCGCTCGGCAGCTACCGGCGGCTGCTCGGGATCGTGGAGCAGGATGTCTTCCTGTTCGACGGCACGATCCGCGAGAACATCGCCTACGCGCGTCCCGATGCGGACGACGCGGAGATCCTTCGCGCCGCGCAGGTCGCGCGCGCGGATGTGTTCATCGACAAGCTCGATGCCAAGTTCGACACGCGGATCGGCGAACGCGGCGTCAAGCTGTCGGGCGGTGAACGCCAGCGTCTGGCGCTCGCCCGCGCCGTCCTCGCGGATCCGCGCATCCTCATCCTCGATGAGGCCACGAGCAACCTCGACACGGAAAGCGAACGCCACATCCAGGCGGCGCTGCGGGAGATCCTGCGTGGACGCACGAGCTTCGTGATCGCCCACCGCCTGAGCACCATCCAGGAGGCGGATCTCATCCTCGTGATGGAGGACGGCCGCGTGGTCGAGCGCGGCACGCACGACGAGCTCATGCGATCCAGCGGTCGCTACGCGAACATGGTCGTGCTCCAGACCGACACACGCCGCGAACGCGAACCCCCACCCACCGGTACCTGATCCGCCGTCGGGACCCGGCGGTGCCGACCCGTCCGTGTCCAAGACCCGTCGGTGCCCGACACGTGCCAGTCGGTGCCAGTGAGTGCACGACACGTGCCAGTCACCGGATCTCCACAGCGCCAGTGCCCTCCCAACCTCGGCTTTTTCCGCGGATTGGCGCCCATCGCGGCGTGCCGTTCGGTGCCGTGATGTACCCGACACGTGCCAGTCACGACTGGAAGGGTCCGCCGCACTCGCTGCACACCGTCGCGCCCGTGCGACGCGGGTACCCGCAGGCGGGGCAGGAGCCGCGGGACCAGTCCCGGCGGAACCGGCGGGTGAGGAACAGCACCGCCCACGGCCCGCACAGCCAGAACAGCGCGGTGGTGCCAACCAGAATCGACCAGAACGTGGGCAACGAGCAGTAGCAACTCTCGTTCCGGCGCGCGAGTGCGTAGAGGGGAATGGAGAGCGCCAGCTCGACCGCGGTGCCCGCGAGGATCCACCGCACGAATCGCTGCAGGCCATTCGGATCGCGCGTACTCCCCGATGACCACAGGACCACGCACCAGCACGCACCGGCCGCGATCCACACCAGCACCAGCGCCACCGCAACGATGCCGGGTTCACCCAGCAGCTCGAGATGTTCAAACGAGGTCGACTGTCCCGGGTGCGCCACCGCCAGCAGCGCGCCCTGCAGCAAGGCGAACAAGAGCCCACCCGTCAGGAACAACGCCATGAAGATGGCCGCAACCACGCTTGCACGCAGCGAGTGTCCGCTCGCCGAGAGACTCGGCCGTCCCACGAGCGGCGCGACGAACGCAACCTGGGTGCCGGCGATAGCCGCGGCAATGCCCACCAGCTCGAGCCCGACCACCGCATCGCCATGCCACGGGTGAAAGACACCCCACGCGCGCCGCACCGCCTCGAGCGCGTCGAGCGGACCCTCCTCCGCAGCCACGAGCGGCACCACGATCAACGCCTGCAGGGCAACCGCCACCACGAACAGCACCGCGAACACGATGGCGAGCGCCGCCACCCGGTTGCGGCGCGGGAGGATCACCGCTGCAACTCCACGGGGCCGACCACCGTTCCATCCGCGATGGCGTAGACGTCGTTTCCCGCGGCCGGCGCGATGCGCAGGCCCCGCGTGAACTTCGAGAACGCGGGCAGCACCACCGTCCGCCGCGCGCGGTCGACGACGAACGCCGGCGCCTCGACGCTGCGTGCCCCACGCGCCACCGAAAGCACCGGATGCAGGTGGCCCGACACCGTCCAGCTCGCGGCCGCCACCGCCGGCGGCTCGTGCTCGAACCGCACCCCGCCCACGGAGAAACGAGCCCCCACGCGGTCCACCATCCACTCCGGCGGCAGCGCGCCGGAGCCGCGGTCGTGGTTCCCCTCGACCAAACGGATGGGCAGCATGATCCGCTCGCGAAAACGGGCGAAGCGCTCCATCTCGGCCTCGCCGATGCCGTCCGCGTGATGCGTGAGATCACCCACGACCACGATCACCTTCGCGCCCGCGCGCATGGCCGCGCGTCCGAGACGATCCAGCGTCTCCTCGTCGATACCGTCGGGGCTCGGAACCCCGAACCGGCGGTAGCTCTCGCTCTTGCCCACATGCAGGTCGGCCACGACCAGCGCCCGAGCGGCGCACAGGAACAACGCGCGCTCAGGCATGAGCTCGGCATCGATTCCGTCGAACGAGACCGCTGTGTTCGGCATCCGCCGCATCCTACCGCGCCGCTCCTCCGCGCATGATCGCCTCCAGCCGCGCTAGCACCGACTCGGTGGAAAGCGTCGTCCCCAGCCGATCCGCCACGAGGGGGAGGCCGAGCGGCGTTGGGCGAGGCGGACGCGTGACCCGCAGCGGCCCGCGCGCCAGCGCGTCGAGCGTGCTTCCCAGCCGTCCGCCCTCGAACTGCCGCTCGATCACCTCGCGCTCCGACTGCCGCAGCAGCAGGTTGTGCGGATCGAACTCGCGGAGGACATCGAAGATCAGCCCAGCGCCCGCCTGCACCTGCCGCCCCGACCGCTCGGCACCCGGGTACTTCTGGAACACCAGTCCCGCCACCCGCGCGATGTCGCGGAACTGCCGCTTCGAAAGCTCGCCGAGGTTCACCGCCTCGAGGAGATCGGCCGCAAGCGCCTCGCGCGAGAAGAGCGCAGGCGTCAGCAGCTCGCGGAAGGGATACGGAGCGGAACCCGCATCCGCGGGCGCCAGCAGCTCGATCCCGTAGTCGTTGATCGAGATCGCGAAGGTCGTCGCCCGCGCGCGCCCAAGCCGCAGCGCGAGCAGCACCGCGAGCCCCTCGTGCACCAGCCGCCCCTCGAACGGATACACGAAGAGATGATGCCCGTCGGCCGTCGAGCAGCGTTCGACGAGCGTCTCGCCAGGCGCCGGCAGCGCCGAAAGCCGCATCTGCGTCTCGAGCACCGGCCGCACGAGCGCCATCTCGGGCCCGTCGAACACACCGCGCCGCGCCTCGTCGAGCGCGCGCCGCACCGACGCCGACAGCGCCGTCGACAGCGGAACGCGCGAGCCGTTCCACCGCGGCGTCGCGTCGGCGCGCTTCGTCCGCTTCACCCACGCGGTCATGTCACGGACGCGCACGAACTCGACGATGTCGCCCGCGAACAGAAACGCATCGCCCGGATGCAGCCGCGCGATGAAGCTCTCCTCGATCGACCCAAGCCGCCGCCCGCCGACGAGCGCCACCGAGATCGTCGCATCCGCCGCGATCGTGCCGATATTCAGCCGGTGAAGCGCCGCCGACTTCTTCGACGCGATGCGATGGACGCCGTCCTCGCCGCGCGCGATGCGGTGGTACTGCGGATACCGCGACAGCGTGCGCCCGCCGTGCTCGGCGAGCGCCACGCACCAGTCGAACTCCTCGCGCGAAAGCCGCGCAAACGCCGCCGTCGTGCGCACCTCGTCGAAGAGCGCATCCGCCGCGAAACCGCCGCCGAGCGCGCAGGTCACGAGATGCTGCACAAGGCAATCAAGCGGCGCGTTCCAGCCGTGGCGCTCCTCGATCTCGCGCGCTTCGATCGCGCGGCGCGCCGCCGCGATCTCGACAAGTTCAAGTGCATGCGTCGGCACGCACATCACCTCGCAGCGCGCGCCCGGCCTGTGCCCCGACCGCCCCGCGCGCTGGATCAAGCGCGCGATCCCCTTCGGCGACCCGACCTGCACCACGCGCTCGACCGGCGAGAAGTCGACGCCGAGATCAAGGCTCGATGTCGCGACCACGATGCGCAGCCGCCCGTCCTTCAGCCCGCCCTCGATCTCCTCGCGCTGCTCGCGCTCGATCGATCCATGGTGCAGCGCGAGCACCTCGCGCCACTCGGGTTTCTCCCACGAAATCGCGGCAAACCAGCGCTCGGCCTGCGAACGCGTGTTCGTGAAGACAAGCGTCGGCCGCGCAGGATCAAGCCACGCGACGAGTGGCTTCAGCATCGTGAGCCCAAGATGCCCCGCCCACGGAAAGCGCTCGACCGAATCGGGCAACAGCCCTTCCACCGCGATTTCCCGCGGAATCGCAGCATGCACGACCGACGCCACGCGCCCAACCCCGACCAGCGCCTGCGCGGCCTCGTCGACATTGCGCAAGGTCGCCGACAGCCCCCACACGCGCATCGCGGGCGCGAACGCGCGCAGCCGCGCAAGCGCCAGCTCGACCTGCACGCCGCGCTTCGACGCGAGCAATTCGTGCCACTCGTCGACCACGACCGCGCGCACGCCGCCGAGCAACTCACGCGCGCGATCGTTCGCGAGCAACAGCGTCAGCGACTCAGGCGTCGTCACCAGCACATTCGGCAGTTTCTCCCGCTGCCGCGCCCGTTCGCGCGCAGCCGTGTCGCCCGTGCGCGAGCCGACCGTCACAGCGAGCCCGAGTTCGTCGACGGGCAGCCGCAACGCCAGCTCGATGTCGCGCGCCACCGCACGCAGCGGCGTCACATAGACGACCGCGAGCCCATCGGCCGGTTCCCGCGCGAGTTCCTCGAGCGCCCCGAGATACGCCGCGTAGGTCTTGCCGCTTCCAGTCGGAACATGCACAAGCCCGCTCTCGCCGCGCGCAAAGCGCTCCCACGCCTCGCGCTGGAACGCGTGCGGCGTCCACCCGCGTGCGGCGAACCACGCCTCGGCGACGCCGTGCGCCGGCACGACCGCCCGCGCAGGCGCGCGAGTCGATCGCTTCGAAGTGGTGCGCGCAGCCGACGGCATGGACCCGAGTGTACGGCCGCGCCGCGCGACGCCGAACGCTCACTCCGCGGCCGCCGCAGGCCCGCGCTCGACCTCAAGGCGATACAGGACCTCCACCGCCCTGCTTCGTTCGCCCACCATCTCGGTCAGGCGCCGCGCGATCGGCACGATCGTGCGATCGCCCGAACCAAACAGCTCGAGGTGCCCGCCCTCCCACACGAAGCGCGGCGGTTCCCCGAGCGCCCGCCACAGCGACTCCTGCGTCGCCGTCGGCACCACGGCGTCGTTCGACGCCGTCACGAGCGCGATCGGCCCGCCGCGCAGCGACGCCGCGGCGCAGAGCGGATCGAGCCTGCACGCCGCCCCGAACGCGTCGATGAACGCCTGGTCGTCGATGGGAAGCCCTGCAAACAGCATCCCGCGCAGCGCGGTCTGGCTTGCGACATCGAGGAATCCCCCGCCTCCCGCGACGAACAGCGCCGCGTCGTACGGAATCCTTCCGGTCGCAGCGATCCCGACGCCCGCGATCGCGCCCATGCTCTCGCCGACGAAGAGAACTGGCTTGCCGCGCAGGTTGGGAAACCCCGACTGGAGCGAGACCAGCTGATAGCGCGCGACATCCGCCGTCGATCCGAGCAGCTCGTCGATCGCCGAACCAAGCGCGGTGCCGCGCTCGGCAAGCGGCTGCCCGCGCGTGGCGTCCATCGCCTCCTTCGCCCGGCCGACGAGCGGCGGCCACACGACAAGCACCGCCCAGTCGTCGCGGCAAAGCGCATCGACAAGGTGCGACGCCGAGTCCTTGCCAAGGATCCCAGGCACCACGATGCAGGTCCCGCGCAGCGCCACAGCGGGCTTCGCGTTGCCGCCAGCCCCAGACCTCTGCCGCCGATGCCGCGGCTCCACGGCGACGCCGTACTCGATCTTGTGGGGGGATCCGCCGCGCTCGGTCGAGCCCGCCAGTTTCGCCGAGATCGCGTCTGCCATGAGCAGTCCGATCGTGTCGTCGTCGAGCATCGCGCCAACTCCGTCGGGCGACGCCGATGTGTCCGAACCCCATGCGATCTTCACGTCGACCGGCTCGAACTTGCGCGGCGGCCCAAGCGCGAACTCCTGCGGCGCGTGCATCGTGCCGCACGAGGCGAGCCACAATCCGGACAGCAACCCCAAGCACGCCGTGCGCATCGCTACCTCCGTTCGATCGAGAGCACCGTCACATCGTCGTCGAATGAATCGCCCGCATGCGCACGCAACGCCTCGACGATCTGCGCGACATCGTCCTTCGTGCCCGTCGAGCCCGCGAGCGTCGTCGCGA
>CAIXEV010000623.1 GCA_903918555.1 uncultured bacterium
CAGAGGTCGTCGGCGACGGACTGGATGTGCGGCAGGAGATCGCTGATCCAAAGGCCTGATTTCCCGCAGTTCTTGCCCTTCATGAGCGGCGGGACGACGGGGAAGCTCGACTGCCCCGAGGTCATGCCCGTCACGCGCTGCGTGCCCTTCACCGACGCCGGCAGATCCTTGCCCGCGTGGTCCCACAGCGCCTGCTTCTGGTCGAAGAGGTCGATGTGCGAGAAGCCCTCGCTCTGGAAGAGGCAGAGGACGCGCTTCGCCTTCGGCGCGAAGTGCGGAAGCCCGGCGATTCCGCCGCCGAGCGGCGACGCTGCGTGCGAGCCGCGCGCGAACATCGATTGCAGGAAGAGCGACCCGAGCGCGAGGCTGCCGATGCCGTGCGCGCCGCGGCCGATGAAGCTGCGGCGGGTGAGGTTCGCGAGATGGTCTTCGATCGGCTGCATGGCGTTCTCGTGCTCGCGTTGGCGCTAGTTTCGCGTGACCGTTTCGCTGAGGTTGAGGATCGTGGCCGCGACCTGCGCCCACGCGGCGTGCTCGGCGGCGGGAATGCGCTCGTCGCGCGGCGATTCGCCGTGCGCAAGAAGCGCGGCGGCGGCAGCCGCGTCGGATGCGAAGCGCGCGCGTTCGCGGGCGAGCGCGTTCGCAAGCACGGCGACTTCGGCCGCGGTCGGCGGGCGCGTAGTCGCCTCGGTGAAGCCCCACGCGAGGTCTGCCGCATCGTCGCCGCGATGCGCGATCATGCGCTCCGCGAACGCACGCGCGGCCTCGACGAACTGCACATCGTTCAGGAGGACGAGCGCCTGGAGCGGCGTGTTGGTCGCCGCGCGCTCGAAGGTGCAGAGCTCGCGGTTCGGCGCGTCGAAGATCGCCATGTTCGGCGGCGGAAGCGTGCGCTTCCAGTAGGTGTACATGCTGCGGCGGTAGAGCTTCTCGCCGTGGTCCTGGACGAATGTCTGCGCGGTCGCGCCGCTCGAGCCGTAGTGGCTGATCTCGCGCCACGGGTCGCCCGGCGTGTATGGATTCACGCTCGGGCCGCCGAGTTGCGGCACGAGAAGACCGCTCGTCGCGAGCGCGCCGTCGCGGATGAACTCTGCTGGCAAGCGGAAACGCGCACCGCGCGCGAGCAGGCGGTTGTCGGGGTCGCGCGCGAGCATCTCGGGCGTCGTGTGCGACGACTGCTTGTAGACATCGCTCATCACGATGTCGTACACGAGCTTCCGCACATCCCAGTCGTTCTCCTGGAAGGTGACGGCAAGGTGATCGAGGAGCTCGGGATACTCGGGCATCTCGCCCTGCAGCCCGAAGTCGCTTGGGGTGCGCACGAGACCCGCGCCAAAGAAGACGCTCCAGATGCGGTTGACCGCAGCACGCGCGGTGAGCGGATTGCGCGGGTCGACGACCCACTGCGCAAGACCGAGGCGGTTCATCGGCGCGCCTTCGGGCATCGGCTGCAGGAAACCGGGCGTGCCTGCGTCGACCCTTTCGAGAGGCGCCGCGTAGTTGCCACGCTCGAGGATGAATGTGTCGCGTGGCGTCGGCGCCGTGTCCATCACCATCGTCGAGTGCGCGTCGGCTGCCGCGGAGAGCCGCTCGCGCGCGTTCGCGAGGTCGACGCGCGTGCGGGCGAGCGCCGGTGCGCGGCGCACGAAGTAGGCGACGAGCGCAGCGGATTCCTCGGGCGTGCGCGCGGCGGGATCCTTCTCGATCGTCGCGCGGATCGCCGGCGGCAGCGGCGTGCCGTCGTCGTTTCCCGTGACCGCGAAGAACTCCATGCGCTTCGCAGCGACATTGCCGCCGCGACCGAAGTTCAACTGCGCGGTGAGATGCGTTGCCTCGGCCGGCGCAAGCGGCGTCGAAAAGGTGACGGTGAGGTGCACGGGTCCCTCGCTCGAAGCGTCCGGCACCCAGCCCGACGGCAGCGTGTCGAGCACGCCGTCGGGGCGGTTGGATCCGTCGTCCGTCTCCTGCCATGAACTCGCCGTCGCGCCGCGGAACTCGCGCATGCGGTAGAGGTTCACCTGGTCGCTCGGCACTGTGCCGACGCTGACCGAGACATTGGTGAGCGCGAAGATCTGCTTCGTGCCCGCACCGCCCTCCCAGCCCCAGCCGGCGTCTGGAGCATCGGGCGACGGATGCATCACCACGCGAAGGCCCGTGATCGGCTCTGCGAGCTGTGGCAATTCCATCGACACATCGAACGCCAGGAATCCCATCGGCCGCGTCACGAGCGCGTAGCGGCTGTCGGCGATCTCGAAGCCGCTGCCCGTGTTGGGCGTCGACATCTTGAGGAGCTTCACGGGGTGGAGCGCGAGGTCTGCGCCGCGCGCCGCGAGCTGCGCGCGCTGATCGGCCTCCCACGCGGCGATCGCGGCGGGGTCTGGCGACGCGAGCGCCTTCTCGAGTTCGGCGAGGCGGGCACGCAGCGACTCCTCGTGGCCTGCGAGCAGCACGGACTTGAGCATCGCGGTCGGTGCCGCGTTCTGCCCACCATCGCCGCCGTGCGCGGGCTCGGTCGTCTGGTTGAAGAACGCGAACAGGCGGTAGTAGTCGCGCTGCGAGACGGGATCGAACTTGTGGTCGTGGCACTGCGCGCAGCCGACCGTGAGGCCGAGCACGGCTTCGCCAAAGGTGCGCACGCGGTCGACGCCGTAGTTGACGAGGTTCTCCTCGGCGATCGTGCCGCCCTCGTGCGTGATCATCGCGTTGCGCTGGAATCCGGTCGCGACGAGCGTGCGGTCGTTTCGAGACGGGAGCAGATCGCCTGCGATCTGCTCGACGAGGAACTCGTTGTAGGGCTTGTTTCGATTGAAGGCGTCGATGACATAGTCGCGCCACAGCCAGAGATGACGGCCGCCGTCGATCGAGAAGCCGTTCGTGTCGGCGTAGCGAGACGCGTCGAGCCATTGCATCGCCATGCGCTCGCCGAAGTGCCGGCTGCCGATGAACCGCATGGCGTAGTTCTCGTAGGCGTCGGGGCTCTTGTCGGCGAGGAACGACTTGAGATAGCCGGACGACGGCGGCAGGCCCGTGAGGTCGAGCGAGAGCCGACGGAGCAGCGTCGCGCGGTCGGCCTCGGGTGCGAGCGTCATGCCCTGTTTCGCGAGATGCGCCCTCACGATCGCGTCGATCGCCGCGGATCCCTCGCGTGGCACGCCCGCGACGGCGCGCGGCGGCGTGAACGCCCAGTGCTCGGCGTAGGGCGCGCCCTGCTCGATCCAGCGGCGGATGAGGTCTTTCTGCGCGTCGGTGAGCGTGCGGTGCGACGACGGCGGCGGCATCTGCTCGTCGGGATCGGTCGAGGTGATGCGCGCCCAGACCTCGCTCGCGGCGAGGTCGCCAGGCTTGATCGGCGTAACTTCATCTTCGGTCGTCGCATACGCGAACTCCGCGCGATCGAGGCGCAGGTCGGCCTTGCGCGCGTGCGCGTCGAACCCGTGGCAGGCGAAGCAGTTTGCCGAGAGGATCGGCCGGATGTCGCGGTTGTAGTCGACGGTGCCGACGACCGGCGCGGCTGGCGCTAGCGGCGCCGCGAAGAGAAGCGAACCGAGCACAAGCGCGGGCGACATGCGCCAAAGATACGGGAGAGGCCGCCGAGTCCAAAGAGGGAGCGAGCCGATTGGAGCGCATCGCCCAAAAACACAACCGCCGCCCGAAGGCGGCGGTCGCGAACCGAATATCTGTTGCCTAGAGCGTGTTATGCACTCATCGCAAAGCACCGCGCCAGCATGATGCACGCGAACACCGCGAAATGAAGCCCTGCGACGGTCTTCGGCAGCCGCTCGAAGTCCTTTGCCAGCCTGCGGAAGCGCGTCATCCACGCGAAGCTCCGCTCGACGACCCAGCGCCGCGGCAGCAGCACGAAGCCGCGCTTCGCCTCGGACAGCTTCACGACGTGCAGCGTGATCCCATGGTCCTCCGCGTCGTCCTGCGCCTGCTCGCCGGTGTAGCCCTGGTCGACGTACGCCAGCGCCACGTTCCGCCCCGTCGCCTTCTGCACGGCCTTCGCGGTGCGCCGCACCTGCGAGCGGTCCTGCTTGTCGGCCGGCGTGACGTGAAGCGCAAGCAGGTGGCCGAGCGTGTCGACCGCGATGTGGACCTTCGAGCCCTTCTTCCGCTTCGCGCCGTCGTACGCGCCGCGGTGACCGCTCTCGGGCGTGCTCTGCAGCGTGCGGCTGTCGATGACG
>CAIXEV010000624.1 GCA_903918555.1 uncultured bacterium
CGCCCTGATCACAGCGATCGCTGCGGCGTACATGCCCTCGTGCATCGCGCGAGCCGTCCTGCTCGTCGGGGGCGTGCTCAGCATGAGCGCCGCAGCAGGTGAGCCAGAAGGTTGGTCGCGGGCATCGATGTCGGAGAAGAGCGAGCCCTGGCGTGCGGATATCTCCGATCCGCGTGGAATTCTCCGACGCACGGCATAGACCCGTGCTCGTCCAACAGGTACGGTCGGGGCCATGAACCTCCGGGCACTCCCACTCGTCGCGCGCGGCCTTTCTGTCCTCGCGGCGCTCACCTGCGCCACGCTTGCCATGGCGCAGGTCCACTACCACGACAGCGGCCACCCTTGGAAGCAGCGCGCGCGGTCCGGACCCGATGCGGAGGTGCCTGGCTGGTACTACAACCTCGGCATCACCGGCATGCGTGCGGAGCTGGTGGCCGACGAGCCGAAGTCGCTCCTGATCCGGCATGTGTTCGCGAACTCCCCCGCATCCGGCATCGTGCGCGCGGGCGACCGGGTCGTCGGCGCCGGCGGGCAGCCGTTCAAGGAGGCGCACCTCAACGGCTACGGCGAGGAGGTCTTCGGCGCGAAGGGACCGATCGGCGAGTTTGCGACCGCGCTCGAGGCCGCGCAGGACGCACGCGCGCAGACCCCGGGGAAGCTCACACTGACGATCCTCCGCGACGGAACGGAACTCGCGGTCACCCTCGACATCGGCACGGTCTACGGCAGCTTCGGCAAGGACTATCCATCGAACTGCGCCAAGTCCGAGCGGATCGCAGCGGAACTCCTCGCATACCTCGTGCAGCATCAGGGCGCCAACGGATCGTTCGGCAACCCGGTGCATGACACCTTCGCGCCGCTCGCCCTGCTTTCGAGCGGCGACCCGCGGTACCTGCCTGCCGTCGAGCGGTGCGTTCGCCACCTCTGCGCCGAGACGAGGGCGTCGGACGAGGAGGCGAAGGCGTCGCTCCCGAACTGGAGATACATGGGCGCCGCGCTGGTGCTCAGCGAGTACTACCTCGCCACGCGCGCGGCGTGGGTGCTTCCCGAACTCCAGGAAGTGCACGACTTCATCGCCGCCGGTCAGTACCTCGACATGTCGCAGATCAATCCGCGCGCGAAGGAGTCGCACCCGGACAGCTTCCCGAAGGGTCCGCGCGACTCGCACGGCGGCTGGGGGCACAATCCCGGGTTCGAGGGCTACGGGCCGATCGCCATGATCACGGCGCAAGGCGCGCTCGCCTACGCCATGATGGCGCGGTGCGGGATCGAGATCGAACGCGCGAACCATGACGCCGCGTACGACTTCCTGCGGCGCGGCAGCGGAAAGAACGGATATGTCTGGTACGGTGACGGCGTCGGTGGGCGCGACGACGGCTGGGCCGACATGGGACGCACGGGAGCGGCCGCGATCGCGAACTTCATGAGCCAGCATCCGGATGCGACCTATCGCGACCGGGCCCGGCTGCACGCGACGGTCATCGGCAGGCATCCGCAGAGCTTTCCCGACACGCACGGGTCGCCTGCGATGGGCATGGGCTACACGGCGCTCGGCGCGAGCGTCGATCCCGCGAGCTTCCGCTCATTGATGGACGCGAACCGGTGGTGGTTCGCGCTCGCGCAGTGCACGGACGGCACCTACTACTACCAGCCGAACCGGGACAACGCCGGCTACGGCGCCGATACGCGCATGACCGCGTCGTCGGTGACGGCATTCATGCTGCTGATCCCGAAGCGCGGACTGGTGATGACCGGCAAGGGCGCGCAAGCCGCGACCGTTCCGCCCGCTGGCCCCGCCAACGCGTCACGGCCGCTCAAGGTGTTCATCCTCGCCGGGCAGTCGAACATGCAGGGGCACGCCGCCATCTCGACATTCGACGCGATGGCCGGTGACCCGAAGACCGCGGCGCTCCTCAAGAAGATGCGCGGTGCTGATGGCGCGCCACGCGTCTGCGAGCGGACATGGATCTCGTCGGTGGGCTGCCTCGGCGACGCCTACACCGACCTCACCGAGGCGAAGGGACGGCTGACGGCGGGATTCGGAGCGCCGGAAGGCAAGATCGGCCCCGAGTTCACCTTCGGCATCACGATGGAAGAGCGGCTCGGCGAGGATGTGCTCCTCATCAAGACCTCGTGGGGCGGCCGAAGCCTGCACACCGACTTCCGCCCGCCGAGCGCCGGACCGTTCAAGTGGCGGGCGGGCGAACTGACCGAGCGCGCGACGCGCGGAGAAGACGCGGAGAAGATCGCGGCGGAGAAGCTCGCGGCGACCGGCGTCTACTACCGGGAGATGATCGCGCATGTGCGGAAGGTGCTCGCCGACATTCCGCGCGTGGTGCCCGACTTCGACGAGGCGCGGGGATACGAGCTCGCTGGTTTCGTCTGGTTCCAGGGGTTCAACGACTATGTCGACGGCGGGGTCTATCCCGAGCAGGACAAGCAGGACGGGTACGACCTGTACGCCGAGCTGCTCGGCCACTTCATCCGCGATGTGCGCGCGGATCTCGCGGCGCCGAAGTTGCCGTTCGTGATCGGCGTCATGGGGATCGACGGGATGCGGGGCGATACGGCCGCACCGATGCGGAACTTCCGCGAGGCGCAGCGAAAGGTGGCGAAGCTCGACGAGTTCAAGGGGAACGTGATGGCGGTGGAGACTGCGCCGTTCTGGGATGACGAGCTCGAGCGGCTGGTGGAGCGGAGCGAGCGCTCGAAGAATCCCGAGGCGGACTTCACGCCGGAGGAGCGCAAGCGCCTCGCGGGTGCGTCGAATGGCGGCTACCACTACCTCGGCGCCGCGAAGATCCTCGCGCCGATCGGACAGGCGTTTGCGGAAGCGCTCCTCGGGGCGAAGTCCGCGCGGACGCCGTGAGAGTTGAGGCAGGCGGCGCACGCCGGCCCGATCTCCGTGTGCCTCGACGGGTCGTGCGATGTCGCGAGTCCGGCGGCGCAGGGCCGAGGGCCCGCCGACGAATCGCGCCGCTAACCCCGATCGAGCGAGGCTACCGCTCGCCGAGCTTGCGCCGCGCATGGCCCGCGAGC
>CAIXEV010000625.1 GCA_903918555.1 uncultured bacterium
ACGCTCGGCTTCCTCGGCCTCGGCGCGCAGCCGCCCTCGACCGAATGGGGGCTGATGATCGCCGAGGCCCGCCAGTTCATGTTCCGCAACCCCTGGTGCGTCGCAGCGCCAGGCGTGGCGATCGCGGTCGCCGCGCTCGGCTTCAACCTGTTCGGCGACGCGTTGCGCGACATCCTCGATCCGCGGGGCCGGCAGCGATGAGCGACGCCGCGGCCAGCGTGCTCGAGGTCCGGGACTACTCCCTCGCCTACCGCACCGGCGAGGGCCTGGTGCAGGCGCTCTCGAACGTCGACTTCTCGATCGCGCGGGGACGCACGCTCGGCCTCGTCGGCGAATCCGGGTCGGGCAAGAGCTCGATCGCGTGGGCGATCCTGCGCTACCTGCCCGCCAACGCCATCGAGGGAGGCGGCAGGATCCTGCTCTCGGGCGAGGACCTGAGGAGCAAGACCCGCCAGCAGGTCGCCGACATCCGCGGCCGGCGCATCGGCATCGTCTTCCAGGATCCGTCGACCTCGCTGAACCCGACCCTGATGCTGGGCCGGCAGATCGCCGAGGTGCTGGTCCGCCATCGCGGGTTGACCGAGAAGCAGGCCCTGGCGGAGGGCGAGGCGCTCCTCGCGCGCACCGGCATCGCGCGCCCCGCCGAGATGATGCGCCGCTACCCGCACCAGGCCTCGGGCGGCGAGAAGCAGCGCGTGGTGATCGCCACGGCCTTCGCCTGCAACCCCGAATGCATCGTCTTCGACGAGCCGACCACCGCGCTCGACATCGTCACGGCACGGCAGATCCAGGACCTGTTCGTGCGCCTGCAGGAGGATACGGGCGTCGCGGCGCTCTACATCTCGCACGACCTCGCGCTCGTCTCACGGATCGCCCACGACGTCGCCGTCATCCATCGCGGCGCGATCGTGGAGAGCGGGCCCGCGGCGCGGATATTCGGCGCGCCGCGCGAGGAGTACACGCGCATGCTGATCGCGGCCGTGCCGCGTCCGGACCGGCGCCTCGTCGACAGCCGTCCGCCGGAGGGCGCGCCGCGGCTGCTCGGGCTCGAGTCGCTGACGGTCCGCTACGGGGAGCGCTCGCTGCTGTCGCGCAGGCTCGGCCGCGCGCAGGAGCAGGTGGTCGGCGCGCGCGACATCGGCTTCTCGGTGAGCAAGGGCGAGATCCTCGGCATCGTCGGCGAGTCCGGATCGGGCAAGTCGACGATCGCCCGCGCCATCGCCGGCCTCAACGAGTTCAGCGGCCGCCTGACGCTTGGCGACAGGTCATTCTCCGGGCGCGGCGCGCTCGACCGCGCCTATCGCCGCGCAGCGCAGATCGTCTTCCAGAACCCGGACGCGTCGCTCAACCCGCGCCAGCGCGTGCGCGAGATCCTCTCGCGGCCGCTCAAGCTCTACGGCATCGCGAGCGGCCGCGCGGACATCGACCGTCGCGTGGGCGAACTGCTTTCCCAGGTGCTGCTGCCGCCTGAATTCTCGCGCCGCTACCCGCACCAGCTGTCCGGCGGGGAGAAGCAGCGCGTCGCGATCGCGCGCGCCTTCGCCGCCGAGCCGCGCCTCGTCCTCTGCGACGAGATCACGTCGTCGCTCGACGTCTCGGTCCAGGCCTCGATCGCGCGGCTGCTCGTGGACCTGCAGGCACGCACCGGCGCCACCTGCCTCTTCATCACCCACGACCTCAACCTCGTGCGGCAGCTCGCACACACCATCGCGGTCATGTACCGCGGCGAGCTCGTCGACCTCTTCCCGGTCGGCGCGGCGGACGCGCCCGACCGCCACCCCTCTCCCCGCACGCTCCTCGACGCCGTGCCCGTCGCCGTCGGCGGCGTCGCGTGACGGATCATCGACCGGAGATCGCAGCCCTGAAGCCCGCCGACGAATGGCTCGCCGCCCTCGACGAGAAGGCCGGTCGCG
>CAIXEV010000626.1 GCA_903918555.1 uncultured bacterium
GGCCAAAGGCCGGCGGGTGCCACGTGCTTCCTCGCGCAGCGAGGAAGCAGTGCTAGCTGAACCCCTCGAGTCCACGACAGCGCGCCGCGAAGCGGCGGTCCCGTCCTTTGAGCGGTCGGCGCTGCGGCGGCTCCCTCAGCGGCACCCGCTCAAACCGCGTACTCGCGCCCGAAGCGGTTCGCGATGAAGGCGTCGTACGACACATCCTCCATCTTCACGAAGCCCTTCTGCGGCACCTGGCCGTCCTTCAGCATGTCGAGCACCGCGCACACGCCCGCTGCGGTCGTGATCTGGATGCCCGTCCAGTGCTTGCCGTCGATCGACTTCGCGGGCACGCGGCGTGCGTCGATCTTCTCGACGAGCTTGCCGTTCTCGATGCCGATCGCCACGCACAGGATCACGATGACATCGTCCTGCGTCGCGGGGATCGAGCGGTCGAACACCTCGCACAGCTGCTCGCGGTGATCGATGAAACCGAGGTCATGCAGCAGGAACTTGACGAGCTTGCAGTGGCCGGGGTAGCGGATCGTCTTGTAGTTGACATTCCGCGCGCGGCCGGCGAGCGCCTCGCCGAGCGAGCCGAGGCCGCCCGAGGTGTTGAACGCCTCGTACTCGATGCCGTCGAGCGTGAACTCCTCGAGGTTCTCGAGCGGCGAAAGCAGCGTCATCTTGCCGTCGACGAGCGCCTCGCACGGATTGCAGTACTCGTTGACGAGGCCGTTGGTCGACCAGGTGAGGTTGTACTTGAGCTGGTTCGTCGGATTTCGCGGCAGCGCGCCCACGCGGCAGCGGAGCTCGTGGATCGTGCTCATCGGCTTCGCGAGGTGGTTCGCGGCGATCGTGATGTAACCGGGCGCGAGGCCGCACTGCGGAATGAACGCCGTCGCCGCGCCCTGCGCGAGCGCCATCACATTCTTCGTCACCGCGACATCCTCGGTGAGGTCGAGGTAGTGGACGCCGTGCGCCTTCGCGCGCTCGGCGATGAGCGGGTTGCAGAAGAACGGCGCGCACGAGATGAGCGCCCACTTGCCCTTCAGCGCCTCGTCGAGCTGCGCCGCGTTCTGGAAGTCGACGGTCGCGCCCGTCGCGTTCGGGAGCCCCGCCACCGCGCCGCGCCACGAGGGCTCGTGCGAGTCGACGACATGAACGGCGTAGTCGCCCGTGCGCGCGAGGAAATGCGCGGCCATGCGACCGATCTTGCCAGCTCCGATGACGACGACATGCTTCATGGTGGACCTCTTGAACTCAGGCGTGAAACGGGCGGGGTGCAGCCACCCTCCGCGCGGGGCGGCAAGGGTAGGCAGTTTCCATCGGCGACCGCGACCCGGTCAGTTGAACCGGAACTCGATCAGCGAGAAATCGTCGTCCCAAGCCACCGCAATCGCTTGCGCTTGCGCACTATCGGGCGCGATCCCGCGGCCTTCGAGCACGACTTTCCGCGTCTCGGCGACCACGCCGTCGAGAACCTGATCCGCGGGCAAACCGGCAAGAAGCGCCTCGAGCTTGTCGAGGCCCCAGATGCCGTCGTCCTTCGTCTGCAGTTCGTAGACGCCGTCCGAGAAAAGGTAGAGCCGGTCGCCGGGCTCGATCACGATCGACTCGGTCGGCGCGTCGTACTGGTCCACGATGCAGGCCATGAAGGTCGTCGACGCGAGCCGCGTGAGCTGGCCGCCGCGCATCAGGAACGACGGCGGATGCCCGCCGCCCGACCAGCGCAGTTCACGCGTGCCGCGGTGGTAGATCCCGTACCAGACGGTGAAGTACATGCCGTCGTGGCGCGACATCTGGAACGCGTTGTTGAGCGCCTGCAGCACGCGCGTCGGATCGAGCACCTGCTCCTTCTCGAGCGAGCCCGAGCGGATGAGGTTCATCGCGCTCACGCCCATCAGCGCCGGGCCGACGCCGTGGCCGCTCACATCGAGCACATACATCGCGAGGTGATCGTCATCGACCCAGTGATATCCGAACACATCGCCGCCGAGCGATTCGCACGGGACGAAGCGCCAGTCGACCTGCACGGCGCCGTCGAGCGGCGGATCGAGCAGCGAGCGAACATAGCTCGCGGCGCGGTTGATCTCCGACTTCATGTGCGCCTCGCTCTCGCGCAGCGCCTCGAACGCGGCGTTGCGCTCGATCTCCATGCGGTAGCCGCGCGAATGATGGCGGATGCGCGCGACGAGCTCGACCGGATGCGGCAGCTTCACGAGGTAGTCGCTCGCGCCGCGGCCGAACGCATCGGCCTTCACCGCCGGATCCTCCTTGCCCGTGAGCATGATCACAGGCACGGCGCGCGTCGTGGCGCTCTCCTTGTACGCGCCGATCATGTCGAGGCCGTTGCGGCCCGGCATCTCGATGTCCTGCAGGATCACCGTCGGCCGGAACTCCTCGGCCACCGCGATCGCCTGCAGCGGATCCTGCACCGCGCGGAACTCGCACGCGCCCTGCGTCGCGATCATGCGGCGCACGGCCTCGCACACGATGGCCTGGTCGTCGACAAGGAGCACGCGGTCGATGGTGTCGAAGCTCTGCATGGGTTCTTCCTATCGTGACCGAATTGCAGCCGCCGCGCCAACGGCCGCGCCGATTCCCTCGAGCGGCAGCGTCTCGACCGCTGCGCCCATGCGGTGCGCCGTGCCCGGCATGCCCCACACCACGCTCGACGCCTCGTCCTGCGCGATCGTGTGCCAGCCCGCCGCGCGCAGGCGCGCGAGGCCCTCCGCGCCGTCGCGGCCCATGCCCGTGAGGAGCACCGCGACGCCAGGCGCCGCATGCCGCGCAAGCGACGAGAAGAACTCGTCGACCGCAGGCCGATGCAGCGACTCGCGCGGCTCGTCCGAGTAGGCGATCGCTCCGTCGGGCGTGATCACGAGGTGCCGGTCCTCGCCTGCGACCACGATGTCGTCGGCCGCGAGGCGGTCGCCCGCACGCGCGAGGCGCACCGATCGGCGCGACTCGGCGGCGAGCCACTCCGCGAAGCCCGCGACAAACTCGCTCGACACATGCTGCACGATCGCGACGGCGAACGGCATCGGCCGCGGCAGCGTCGCGAGCACGGCCGCGATGGCGCGCGGGCCGCCCGTCGACGCGCCGATCGCGACGATCCTCGGAACTGCGCCTGCGCGCGCTGGAAACGGCGCTGTCGCCGCGGGACGCGCGGAGGCGACGGCGACGGCTGACCGCGTCGCGGCGGCGGCCGGAGGTTGCGGCGCCGTCGCTCCCTGCACGCGCGCGATGAGCCTGATCCGCCGCACGAGTTCGGCGGCGCCGTCGATCGCGCCCTTCGCGGCGATCGTCGGCGTGTTCACCGCGTCGAGCGCGCCCGCGCCGAGCGCTTCGTAGACGAGCGCGGCGTTTCCGCTCACCGTCGCCGTGACGACGAGGATCGGGCACGGCGCCACGCGCATGATCTCGCGCGTCGCGGCCACGCCGTCCATCCTCGGCATGATGAGGTCCATGAGCACGAGATCGGGCCTGTCGCGCCTCGCGCACTCGACGGCCTCCGCGCCGTCGCGCGCGATCCACGCGACGGAGAGCGACGGTTCGGTCGCGAGCACGCGGCGCAGCGCCTCGCACGCGACGGCGAGATCGTTCACGATCGCGACGCGCATCAGGCCTCTCCCCCGCCGCGTCCGGCGCGGGAAAGCGCGGGCACGAGGTCGCGCACGGTGTCCGCGAAGGTGCTGTCCTGGAACGCGCCCTTCGTGAGATACGCCGTCGCGCCCGCCTCGAGGCCCGCGAGCCTGTCCTCCTCGCGATCCTTGTAGCTCACGACGATCACCGGCACCGCGGCGAACCGCGGGTCGCTCCGCAGCGCGCGCACGAACTCGATTCCGTTCATGCGCGGCATGTCGATGTCGCTGATGATGAGGTCGAGCGCGCCCGTCGCGGTGCTGTCGCGCGCGGTGTGCAGTCCGTCGAGTCCGTCGACCGCGGTGTCGACCTCGAAGCCCATCCGCGTGAGCAGCTGCCGCTCGACCTCGCGCACGGTCGCCGAATCGTCGACGACCAGCGCGCGCAGCGTGCGGCGCGCGCCGAGCGCGCGCATCGGCCGCGCGCCGCGCAGGCGGCCTTCGTTGAGCGCGACGCGCACCGACTGCAGGAGATCCTCGGCGTCGACGACGAGCACGGGCTCGCCGCTCTCACGCACCGCCGCGGCCGAGAGATGCGGCACCTTGCCGAGACGCGGATCGAGCGCGCGCACGACGAGGTCCTCCTCGCCGATCAGTCCATCGACCGCGACCGCGTAGTGGTCGCCGCCGCTGCCGAGCACGACGAGATTCTCGCGCGTCGCGGCGCGCCGCGTCTCGGCGAGCGCGAGGACGCGCGCTGCGTCGATGACGCCGATCGACTTGCCCTCGACGAGCACCTGCATGCGGCCCTCGACCGAGCGGACCTCGCTTGCGTCGGGCTGCAGCACGCGCTCGATGCGCGCGAGCGGGAACGCGAGCGTCTCGCCAGCCACATCGACGAGCAGCGCGCGGATCACCGAGAGCGTGATCGGAAGCTCGAGCTCGAACACGGTGCCGCGCCCGAGCTCGGTGTCGATGCGCGCGGTGCCGCCGATCTCGCGCGCGGTCGACTGCACGACATCGAGCCCGACGCCGCGGCCCGAGATGTCGGTGACCTGCTGCGCGGTTGAGAAACCCGGCAGGAAGAGGAACTCGAGCAGTTCCTGGCGATCGAGCGTCGACGCCATGTCGCCCGTCGCGAGCGACGTGCGCACGATCCGCTCGCGCAGCGCGTCGAGATCGATGCCGCGGCCGTCGTCGCTCACGCGGATCCGCAGCATGCCCGCGTGGTGACGCGCCTCGACGCGCAGCGTGGCCTGCGCGGGCTTGCCCTTCGCGCGGCGCTCGTCGGGCGTCTCGACGCCATGGTCGAGCGCGTTGCGCAGCATGTGGTTGAGCGGCGCGTCGAGGCGCACGAGCACATCGCGGTCGACCGGCACATGCTCGCCGATGATCTCGAGGCGCGCGTCCTTGCCGAGCTGGCGCGCGAGGTCGCGGACGGTGCGCGAGAGCGACGCGGTCGCGTCGGCGAACGGCCGCATGCGGCTCGAGAGCACCTCGTGGTAGAGCTGCGTCGAGGTCTCCTCGCCGCGGCGAATCGCGCCTTCGACCGTGAGGAGATGCGACAGCACGCGCTCGCGGCCGCTCTCGATGAGCGTGCGCGCAGGCGCAAGCGAGGCGGGATCGAGCCCCGAGCGCCGCGCGTCGGCGCGGAGGCGGTCGAGCTCGTCCTCGAGGCGCACGAGGTCGCGCTTGAGCTCGAGCGTCTCGTCGCGCAGCGAGCCGAGCCGGCGCGACTCGAGCATGGTTTCGCCGGCGAGCTGCAGGAGGCGATCGAGCTTCTCCGCGGTGACGCGCACGCTTGCGCCCCGCGCTTGCGTGGCGGGCGCGGATGGCGCGGGCGCGGGCGCAGTTGGCTGCGGCGGCGCGATCGCAGGCGCTTCGATCGCGGCGGTTTCGACGGTGGAAGTCGCGGCGGCCGCCGCCTGCGCCGGCTGCGGAGCGCTTGCCGCAGGCGGCGCGACGCGCAGTTCCGCGATCAACGCGTCGACCGCCCGCTCGTGCTCGGCGCTCCACGCGGGAACCGCGGATTCCTCGACGCTCGCGAGCGATGCGAGGAGATCGGTGCCCTTCAGCAGCTGGTCGATGCGCGCAGGCTGGATCGCCTCGCGGCCCTTCTGCATCGCGACGAGCACATCCTCCATCGCATGCGCGAGCTTCACCGCGATGTCGAGCCCGACCACGCGGGCGGCGCCCTTGATCGAGTGCGCGGCGCGCATCAGCGGCTCGACCGTCGCCGCGTCGCTCGTGCCCTCGAGTTTCACGAGCCCCTCGCTCAGCGCGCCCGCGTGCGTCTCCGCCTCGGCGCGGAAGAGTTCGTGCAGCGAGAAGCCGCCGAGATCGCTCATGCGAGGCTCCTCGCGAAGAGCGCGGCGAGCCGCGCGCTGTCGAGGACGCTGACGATTCCGTTCGCGCGGCCGTCCATCGGCGCGATGTCGGCGAGATACTTGGTGCAGCCGTCTGCCGCGTGGCGAACGGTCGATGGCGGCGGAAGCGTCGCCGACGCATCGATGCGACGGACGCCTTCGACGCGGTCGACCGCGAACGCCCAGCGCGTGCCCTGCTGGCCGATCACAACGAAATGCGTCTGCCTCGAACCCGCGGGAACACCGAGCGCCGAGCCCGCGGCCGCCACCAGCGTGAGTTCGCCGCCGATGTTCGCGAGTCCCGCGAACACCTCGTTGGTTCGGTGCGGCACGCGACGCACCGTGGAACACTGCACGACGCGATGGGATTCCTCCGCGTCGATCCCGAGCCGCTCCTCTCCGATGTCGAAGACGAGCACGCTGCGCATCCTCGCTGCGCCCGAATCGCCGCGCGCCGCGACGAGATCCGTGTTCGCGCGGAGATCCTCCTCGGGCAGCGCGCGGTCGAGCAGCGCACGCATCTGCGCCAGGCTCTGCCGCTCGCGCAGCTCAAGCGCGCGCTCGTTCGAGTGTTCGGTCGCTGGTGACGGATCGCTCATGCTGCGTGCGGAAGACAGGCGGGATTCATGGAGAGACTATCACGCGCCGCCTTCGGCGCGCTTGTGCTCGAGATGGATGCGCAGCGCGCGGGCTCGGAGGTGATCGGCCTCCGCGCCGTCGCCGCGCGCGGCCGCCAGCTGCGCGGCCAGCACCAGCGCGTCCTCGAGGTTCCGGTCGAGGTAGAGCGCGCGCACGACGGCCTCGCGCGCGCCGTCGCGATCGCCCTTCGCGTCGAGCACGCGCGCGAGCGTCAGGTAGAGGCGCGGGTCCGACGGCTGCGCGGCGATCGCGCTGCGCGCGCGGGTTTCGTCGTCGGGCTCGCGGGCGGTCGGCTCGACGCCCGGCGGCGGCTTGTGGGAGGACGGCGTGTGGGGGGACGGCTGGTCAGGCGACGGCTCGCGCCGATGTTGCGCGCGCCTCGCGGGCTCGGGCCGCGCGACGGGCGCGACGCTCGCGGCGGCGTTTGCGCGCGCGAGCGCGAATGTTCCGGGCGCGGGGTCGGGCGAAAGCCCGGTGGCGCTTGCCGCAGCGGTCGTCTCCGCATGACCAACGAGCATCACGCCGTCGTCCGCAAGCAACCGAGCGAGCTCCGCGAAGATCGCGTTGCGCGACGCATGGTCGAGGTAGATCGCGACGTTGCGAAACGCGATCACATCGAAGCGCTCGCCCGCGCGGCGGCTCTCGTCGATCTGCGTCTCCGCGGAGCTTGGGCGCGTGCGGATCACACGCACGAGGTCGGGCGCGGGACGCAGCGCATCGCCGTCCGCGGCGAAGAAGCGCGCGGCGAACGGCGGAACACCCGCGCGCAGATCCATCCCGCGGAACCGCGGCGGCCCCGCGAACACCGCTGCGTTTCGGTCGATGGCCTCGACCGACACGCGCGTCGGCTGCGCGTCGCCGATTCCGTCAAGAAGCGCCGCCGCGATCGAGCATGGCTCGCACCAGCCGCCCGCGCCCACGATGAGCGCGCGCACGCCGCGCGACGATCGCGCGCGCGCGAATGCGCGGAGCAGCTCGAAGCTCGCTGGATAGCGGAAGAGCCATGTCTCGGGCGGCGCGAAGTGCGCCTCGAGCCGCGCGAACTCCGCGGGATCGGCGAGCGCGCGCGACGCCGCGAGCTCGGCGCCCGCGACGCCGAGCTCGCGCGCACGAAGCGCGAGAAACGACGCGACGCGCTCGGCCGCGACCGCTTCCGCCGAGAAACCGCTGCGTGCGCGCAGCGCCGCGATCACGGCCGCGGTCTGCGGAGCGGTCACGGCTGCGGCCAATCCGCGGCGGAACGGGGCAGCTCGCGCAGCGTGCTGTCGCCCTCGAGGATGCGGCGGCAACGCAGCAACTGCACGAGTCCATCGTCGTCGGCGATCGTCGGGCCAAGATGCGGCGCGCCCGCGAACGCGAATCCGGGATGCGCGCCGGGCTGGCTGAAGTCGCGCGTGAACGGGCCGATGATCTCGGAGGCCAGCAGTCCCACGCGGTTCGCGGCGCCGTCGGGCAGCGTTGCGTCGAAGAGCTCCGCGTCGAGCCGCATCACCACGATCCGTGCGCCGAGCCGCATGGTCGTCGGCGTGCCGTCGACGATGACCCCGAGGTCGACGAGCGGCACGAGCGTGCCGCGGAGATTGAAGAGACCGAGCAGCCACTTCGGCCCCGTGCCCGCCGGCCGATGCGCGACGACCGGAAGCACCTCGAGGATCTCGGCGCAATCGAGCGCAAACCGGCGGCCGCCGACGGTTGTGAAAAGGACCTGCACGCGGTCAACGCTCCTTGCCGTCGCGCAAAGCGCTTCCGGCGACGCTGAACCGCGACGCCGCGTCCTCGAGCACCGCGACCGAGTGCGCGACCTCGTCGGCCACGCGCGCGGATTCCGCCGCGGTCGTCGCGGTCTGCTGCGCGCCCGCCGCGACCTGGTTCACGGCCTCCTCGATCTGCGCGACGCCGGCGGTCTGGCTCGCCATGCCGCGCTGCACCTCGGAGAAACTCGCGAACGCGGCGTTCATCTCGTTCATGATGCCGGCGAGGTCGTTCGCGACGCGCTTCGCGTCGCCCGTGCCCGCGCGCATCTCCACCGCGAAGCGCTTCATGTCCGTCACGCCCGCCGCGACCGACTCCTGCATCTGGCGCACCATGCGCTCGATGTCGAGCGTGGCGACCGCGGTCTGGTCGGCGAGGCGCCGGATCTCGCGCGCGACGACGAGGAAGCCGTAGCCCGCTTCGCCCGCCTTCTCGGCCTCGATCGCCGCGTTCACCGAGAGGAGATTCGTCTGCTCGGCGACCTTGGTGATCGTGACCACGACCGAGCTGATCGCCGCCGCCTTCTCGGCGATGACCTCGAGCCGGTCGCCGATGTCGGTGGTCGCGCCATCGAGACGCGACATCGAGGATGCCATCGCATCGAGCCGCCCGCGTCCAGCCGCGGCGGCGTCCGCGGTGCGGCGCGCGCCCGCGTCGACCGTCTGCACCGAACGCAGCAGCTCGTCGCCGGTCGCCGAGATCTCGCGGATCGCGGCCGCGATCTGCGCGGTGGATCCACCGAAGCTGCTTGCGGTCGCGCCCTGCTCGCGCGTGGTGGCCGCGAGCTGCGCGCTCGTCGCGGAAAGCCGCGTCGACGCCGCGCGCACCGCCGACACGATTCCCGTGAGATCCGCGTTCATGGTGTTCATGGCGCGCACGAGCGACGCGCTCTCGTCGTCGCCGCGCACCGTCGCCGCGTCGCCGGTGAGGTCGCCGCCCGCGATGCGCGTCGCGATCGACTCGGCTGTCCGCACGCGCCGGCTCAGCCGCACCGCGCCGAACGAGAGGATCGCCACGATCACCGCGATTCCGACGAGCGCCGTGAGCAGGTTGAGCGCGACGAGATCGCCGATCTCCGCGGCGACCGCGCTCGTCGGCTTGCGCATCACGAGACGCCAGCCGCTGGTCGGCACCGTCGCCGTCACCACATAGCACTCCTCGCCGACCGACGCGTCGAAGACCTTCGCGAGCCTCGCCTCGCGCGCGAATGCGCCGCCAAACAGCGGCGCGAGCGTCGAGGCCTTCACCTCGGTGGTGCGCAGCCTCGTGCCAGCCGTGGCGTCGGTGGTCGCGGCGAGGAACTCCCCGCGCGTCTCGAGAAAGACATCGGCACCGAGCTTGCCCGCGATCGCCTCGAGCCTCTTCTGCGTGTCGGTGAGCGCGGTGTCCATGCCGGCCACGCCGACGAACCTTCCGTCACGCACGATCGGCATCACGCACTCGATGATGTCGGTGCCGAGATAGGTGTACGGCTTCGTGATGACCGCGTCGGCGACGGCGGCGCGCTCGAAGCGCTCCTTCGGGAGGTCGTACCAGAGGCCACCGTCCTCGGCCGAGTCCTGCAGCGGCTCGAGCATGAATCCCGCGGGCGACGAAGGCGCCCGCTTGAAGTACGGGTAGAAGCGGCCGCCCTCTCCAAGCGCGTTGGCGGGGACGCCGGGCTGCACGCCCGCCGCGTCCTGTCCATCGGCGTCGGGCTCGTAGGCGATGTACGCGGCGTACACATCGGGATTCGCGCGAAGGACGCGCTCGAGCATGCGCAGCGTCTCCGCGCGCCGCCCGAACTGCCCCGATTCCTGGGCCAGCACCATCATGCGCACGAACCCGACGTCGCGCGCATTGCGCGTGTCGATCTCGTTCACCACCGCGGCGGCTTCGGCGACCAGCTCGCTCTCGATGCGCGCCACGATGCCGTTCCATGCGCGCGTCGCGTTGACGCCCACGATCGCGAGAACCACGACGACCGCAGGCAGCACGCCGAGCAGCATTGCCTGCCCGAGAAGGGTGCGACGGAACGGTATTCCACGGGGCATCCGCGCAATGTAGCAACGCGCGGGCAGCGGGAAATCAGCGATCTCCGCGCACCGGATCGTCCGACCAGCGGATCTCGATGTCGCAGTCCTTGTACTCGGGCGGGAGCAGCGCGCGAATCATCTCGGCGACCGTTCCGCGCGCCTTCTCGCGGATCTCGAACATGGCCGTCTCGGCGCGCGCGGCGTCGAGGACGGCGGCGCGGATCGAGGCGAGCGCCGCGTTGCGGGCCTCGTCGTCGCGGAGGATGTGGTCGATCCAGTCGCGGTCGACGGCCTCGCTCAGCTTCGTCGGATCGCTCTGCACCTCGACGAGCGATTCGTCGACGCGGGGCGGCGGCAGCACCACGACGAACAGGCGGCCGTCCGCACGCTCGACCTCGCGCACATCGGGCTCTTCGCCGGGCTTGAACGCATCGAGCGGCACGATGTACTGCACCTTGTTGCCGGGAACCACGAGCTGCGAGGTGGTGCGGCCGAGCTCGACCTTGGTGGGCTCGCCGATCGGCACGATCCACGGATACACCGTGAGTTCGGTGGGCTTCGAGGCGTCGACCATCACCGCGACCTCGCGCGTCGCGACCTTGAGCGCGGGCGCGCGACGGAGTTCACCGAGCGCGTTGGTGATGGCGATCTGCGTCTGGCCCTTGCCGAGCCCGACCATCTGCGGGAAGAAGACGAGCACCGCGATCACCACCGCCGTGAACGCCACGAAGAAGCCCGTCAGCACGCCGCCGCCAAGGCATCCAGCCACGGCAAGCCATGGTCGATTGGTCGCAAGCGGCGGTGATGGCGGATTCCCCTCGGGCACGGACGCATCGTACCTCGCCCACGCGCGCGTGCCTCAGAGAACCGCGCAACGGAGGCCGACCGGATCGACCTCGAACGCGAAGGCGCGCGCCCGCGGATGCGGCGCGTCGCGTTCGATCCGAGCCGCGAGTTCCTCGGCCGCACGGGCATCGCGCGCCACAAGCAGCATGAATCCCCCGCCGCCCGCGCCCGCGAAGCACCACGAGGAAAGTTCCCTCTTCCATCGCTCGGCCAGGGCATCGAACGACGCGGGGCAGCTGCCGGGGTCGATCTGCCGCTTGCACGCGCGGTACTCGTCGAGCTCCGCGAGGACGCGCGGGATGTCGCCCGCGCACAGCGCCCCGCGCATGCGCTCGGCGTTGGCGCGCAGGCGCCGCACGGCGTCGACGGCGGCCGGCTCGAGCACGAGCCAGTTCCACACCACCTGCTCGAGGATGTTCTTCGCCATGCGGCGCTCGCCCGTGAAGTAGAGGAGCGACCGCGCGGCGAGCTCCGCCGCGGCGCGCGCTGGAACCGCGAGCCGCTCGACGCGCGGCCGCTGATCGGCGCCCGGCCCCGTGCGGCCGATCTTGAATCCGCCCACGACGCCGCCGACCTGATCCTGCCAGCCGCCGCGCGAGCCGAGCATCTGCTCGAGCGCGCTCGTCGCCGCGAAGAGCTCGTCGGGCGTGCGCTCGCGGCCGAACATGCGGTCGAGCGAGCGGATCGTCGCTGCGCCGAGGATCGAGCTCGTGCCAAGGCCCGAGCCCTTCGGAACGGCGCTGAACATCGTGAGCGACACGCCGCCGCCGATCGCGTCGAGCCACTTCGCGAGCGACGCCTTCGGATCGGCAGGCGCCGCTCCCGTGAGCACGAGCGCGTTCTCCGCGAGGCTCGACCAGCGCGTTGGATCGCCGCGCTGCGCGAGGTCGCGCGTGTGGCGGATCACGCGCGTCTCGCCGAGGTCGGTGCTCGTGATGCGGATCACGGGCTCTTCCTCGAGCTTCGCGACGACCTGGATCGGAAGCTGCCCGCGCAGCGTCACCGCGACGTTCACGACCGATCCGCCGACCTCGTTGCAGATCGGCGGCGTGTCGCTCCAGCCGCCCGCGAGATCGACGCGCACGGGCATCGATGTCCACACGGCCTGGTCGTGCAGGATCACCGCGCGCACGGGCTTCGTCGGCAGCGCGCATTGCGCGAGCACCGCGTCGCCGACGGCCTCGAACGCGCGTGCGCGCAGGCGGATGGCCGTGCGCGATCCGGGGTCGAGCGACTCGGCGAGCGTCGCCGCGGCGCGCGCGTCGCCAAGCGGCGTGTTCGGCGCGAGAAGCCCGTTCGACGCGCGCGCGTACATCGCGCGCAGGCTCGCGCAGCCGGCCGCACGGGCCTGCGCGACGAGTTCGCCGAGCGACCACTTGCGCGCGCGGCGCCACGCGGCGGGCGCATCGCCGCCCTCCCACATCCAGCGCACGAGCGCGAGCGCGTCGCTCGCATCCGCCTTGCACCAGAGCCGCGCGTCCCACTGCGTGCCGCCCTCGGGAAGCGCGGTCTTGAAGTCGTCGTCGGTCCGGCACGCGACGACCGCCTCGCCTCCGGAGGGGAGCGGCACTCCGAACACCGAGAAACCACGAGGAATCTCGCCGACGAGCCGCCCGCCGATGCCGGCGACGATGTTGTCGCCGCCGAGCGCGAGCGCACGCGCGTCGCAGGCGTCGACCACCGCGCGTCCGTGCGGGCGCTTGAGAGGCGCGTGCGCATCGAGCGCCACGATGCTGGCGCCGAGGCCCTCGACGCCGAAGCGCGAGAGCGCCGCATGCGCGCCGCAGCAGGCGTCGAGCATCTCGCGCATGGTGCCGATGTGCAGGAAGTCGTCGACCTCCGCAAGCTCGACGCGGAAGTTCGTGCCGCGCAGCGCGTCGAACACCGCGCCGAGCGGCTTCGCGAGCTCGCCCGCGCCGCACGCGGCGAGATACGCGTCGCGCTTCGTCGGCGCGGGAAGCGCCATCGCGATCTCGCGGTAGAGATCGACGACCGGAAGCTCGCCGCGCGACGCGCGGTCGGCGAGCCCGCCGCGCGCAAGCGCGATCTTTCCCGCGCGAATCCGCACGCCCGCGCCACCGAGGAGCGCAGCGGTCGCCGCCGGATCGAACGAGAAGAGCCCGAGATCGAGGAGCGCGCGGCCGTCGCGGTCGAGCGCGCCCGCGGCGCGCAGCTCGGCCTCGCCCGGCTTCTGCAGGAAC
>CAIXEV010000627.1 GCA_903918555.1 uncultured bacterium
GATCGGTGCGGCGGTCACCCTTGCGCTCAACGATGTTCGGGGCGGGGCGAAGGCGACGATCGACAGGACGACGCTGACCGCCGATGGCAACGTTGTCGTGTCGGCGACCGAAGCAGCGTCTTTGACAGCAGAACTCAGCACCGACCTCGTGGCTACGACGCGCCCCAGCATCAAGCCGGGTACGTCGCTGGCCGTCAACGCGTCCATCGCTACGAACACGGTCCTGAGCGGCGCGAGCGCGGCCATTACCGACAGCGCGGTGACGACGACGAGCGGCGGCTCGGTCGATGTCAGTGCCAGCAACACGGCGGAGATCAGCGCGACCATCGCCGCCAGCACGACCTCCAGCGGCGTCTCGGTCGGCGTGACGCTGGCGTTCAACACCATCGGCTGGCAGTCGCAGAACTTCCTGTTCAATACGCTCGACGCCTTGCTGGGCACGGGAATCGGGACGGCTCAGCCAGACGAAACGGTCGCCTTCATCAAGAACACGACCGTGGCCGCCGATGGCGGCATCAGCGTCACCACAGACTATGCGGCAAGCATCGATGCCAGCATCGAATCGGCCTCCGTGACGCTGAAGGGCAACGTCAACGGCGGCACTGCGGTGAGCGTGGGTGCGGTCATCGCGATGAACAAGATCGCCTCGCGCACGCAGGCGTACGTGGAAGGCGGCGCGACGATCTCCGCGAGTGGCGACATCAGCATTTCCGCGACGGACGATTCGACGATCGACGCCCGGTCCGCTGCGGCGTCGACGTCAGTCGCGGCGTCGGTCACGGCTTCGACCTCGGTGTCGATCGGGGTGAGCGTCGCCCGCAACGAGATCGAGAACGACCTGACTGCGTTCATCCGCAACGCAGGGCAGGTGACCGCGACGGACGGCAGCGTGACGGTGAGCGCCGAGCAGAACGCCGGCATCGACGCGACCTCCACTGCCAGCTCGGTCACCGTGGCCGTGGCCGCAGGTGGGGGCAAGGCCTTTGGCGGTGGTGGCGCGACTGCGGTCAACTACATCCGGGGCAAGTCGAACGCGTTCATCGAGGGCGGTAGCGTCTCGGCGACCGGGACGAGTGCTGGCATGGGAGACGTGGCGATCACCGCCGACAACACCTCCAGCATCCATGCCGAGGTGGCGGCAGTCTCGGTGTCGGCAGCGCTGGGGTCCGGTAGCTCTCCGGCTGCATCCATCGGATTCTCGCTGGCACGCAACTTCATCGGCTGGGATTCGAGCGGCGGTTCGTCGGTGGCCACGACCTACACGTCCTCGCAGAATCCCACCACGCTCAGCACCGGCCAGACGGTCAGGATCCAGGGCGGAACGCGGGCTGGAGACATCTACGAGTATGTGGGACCGACGTTGACCGACGGCGATCCCAACACGGCTGGCAACCAGCCGATCGACCTCGACATCCAGAACTTCCACGACAAGGGCGCGTGGAAGCAGGTCAACCTCAATGCGTCGGCGCTTGAGGTGCAGGCCTACATCAAGAACGCCAGCGTCACCGCCGCCGACGCACTGACACTGGACGCCGATTCGAATTCGAACATCGACGCCGTCGTACGCGCCGGGTCGGCTGCCTTGTCCGGGGGAGGTGCCACCGGGCTCGCAGTCTCGGGCGCGGGCGTGTACGCGGAAAACCGCATCAAGACCTATGTCAAGTCCTATATCGACGGCGACGGGACCACCGGCATCAGCGCGCGCAGCGTTTCGCTGACCGCCGACGACGCTTCGGGCATCGATGCGATTGCCGGTGCCTCCTCGCTGGCGGGCGCGATCGGCGGCACGACGGGCGCGGCGGTTTCCATCGGCCTGTCGATCGCGTTCAACGAGGTGAGCAACGAGGTCGAGGCGTATGTGCTGAACGCCGACCAGGGCGTGTCGGCCACGGCCGGTAGCGTGACGATCGCAGCGACCTCGCAGGGACCGCATCTGTTCGACCTCACCCTTGTTGGCAGCCTGACCACGGCCAACCTGGACGATGCGGCCAAGGCCGACCAGGACGATCCGGGTACGACCGGCGCCAACGAGGCGAAGACCGATCTGGCTGCAGACATGACTTTCCTGGGTCAGCTGCGCACGGCCATGAACACCGGACTGACCGGTGTCGGTAGGGCCGCGCTCGCGATTGCAGACACGGTCGCAGCCGAATCCATGTACACCACGGGTTCCGGCTCGCGCGACCTGCGCGAAGGCACCACGGTCAAGCTCGCCGCGGGCTACTCGGCTGGCGGGGTGGCGGGACGGGTGTACCGGTACGTGGGCGCCGACGCCAACAACGTCAACCTCGGCACGCAGAACTACGCGACCACTGCCAACTGGGTGCTGGTCGACAAGCTCAGGCTCTCGACGCTGGTCGAAGGCGAGAGCTGGTCGCTGCTTGCGCCAGACGGCACCAGCTATCTGCTGGAGAAGAGCGGCTCGCTCCTCAAGGTTTCGAAGAACACGATCAACGTCGTTTCTTCGGCGGCGTCGTTGTCCGCGGGCTTTGGCGGGACCACAGGCGTCGCCATCAGCGGCGCGGGAGCTGTCGCACAGAACGTGGTCCTCACCAGGACCAACGCGTTTGGCCAGAACAGCATCCTCCGCAGCTCCGACGACGTCGCGCTGAGCGCAGCGAGCACGACCACGATCTCCTCCGGTGTCGCCGCGGCTTCGCTGGCGCTGGGTGGCGGTGGCACGACCGGTGTCGGGGTTTCGATCGGCATCGCGGTGGCGCAGAACCTCATCGGATGGACGCCGAACGCGAGCACGTCGACTCCCGCCCAGGTGCAGGCGTATCTCAAGGACACCGCGGTCCAGGCGGGCGGCGACCTTACCCAGTCTGCAGTGGCGAGGCAGACCGTCAATTCCGTGGTGTTGGCCGGGTCGGCCGCACTCGCGGCCGGCGGCACCACGGGCGTCGGGGTAAGCGGCTCCGGCGTCTACGCCGAGAACAAGATCGGCGTCGATGTGAAGAGCTACATCGACGGCGACCGCAGCAGCGGAACCGCCGGTGTGTCGGCCGACAGCGTCACGCTTTCTGCCTCGGACAAGTCCATCATCAATGCACAGGCGGGGGCGTCGTCGCTCGCCGCCTCCCTCGGGGGCACGGCCGGCGTTGCGGTGTCCGTCGGCATTTCGCTCGCCAGGAACACCATCACCAGCGCCGTCGAGGCCTACATCAAGAACGCCGACGGCACGGCGGCCAGCGCGACCGACAATGGCGTCACTGCGACCGCCGGCGGTATCAGCCTGTCGGCCAGCGAAGCTGCCACGATCAACGCGACCTCGTCCGCGGCCTCGCTCGCAGCAGGCATCGGCGGCACTGCTGGTATCGCCGTCAGCGGCGCGGGCGCCGACGCTGCCAACGTCATCCTCACCCGGACCAACGCCTATGCGCAGGGGAGCACGCTCTCCAGCACGGGCAATGTCGCCCTCGGCGCCACCAACACTGCCACGATCGACGCAAAGGTCGTCAGCGCGGCCTTCTCCGCGGCCCTCGGCGGCACCGCCGGCGTGGGTGCCTCGATCGGCGTGGCGCTGGCGCGCAACTTCATCGGCAAGCAGCTGAACGGCACCAGCGCGCCGGCCGAGGTGCAGGCCTACCTTGCCGATACCAGCGTCAGCGCCGGGGGCAGCCTTGCGCTGACGGCAACCTCCAACCAGACCATCAGCACGAAGGTCCTGGCCGGCTCGGTGGCCCTGGCCGGCGGCGGCACCTTCGGCGGCGCACTCGCCGGCGCAGGTGCCAGCGCGACCAACGACATCGCAGTCAAGGTAAAGGCTTACATCGACGGCGATGGCGCGAGCGGCATCTCCGCCACCGGCATCACCCTGACGGCACGGGATACCTCCTCGATCAGCGCGACCGTCGGTGCCGCCTCGATCGCCGCCTCGGTCGGGGGAACGGCCGGCATTTCGGCCGCCGTTGGCGTCGCGCTCGCGCGCAACACCATCGCCAACCAGGTGGAGGCGGTGATCAGGAACGCCGACACCGGCGTGACCGCCACGGCCGGGGCGATCGTGCTGGATGCCGACCAGGTGGCCACGATCACCGCCTCGTCCGGCGCGGCAGCGCTCGGCGCCGCGGTCGGCGGGGTCGCGGGCATCGCCATCAGCGGTGCCGGCGCGGAGGCGACCAACGTTATCCTCAACAAGGTCAACGCGCACGTCGATGCGAGTCGGCTGACCGCATCCGGTGCGGTGACCCTGACCGCGGACGATGCCTCGACCATCCTCGCGCAGGTAATCGCCGCCTCGGCCTCGATCTCGGTTGGCGGCACGGCCGGCATCGGAGCGTCGATCGGCGTCGCACTGGCGCGCAACCTGATTGGCAGGCAACTCGACGGCACCAGCGCCCCGGCCGAAGTACAGGCCTATCTCGTCGACAGTAGCGTCAGCGCCGGTGGCGTTCTCGCGCTGACGGCAACCTCCAACCAGAACATCAGCACGACCGTGCTGGCCGGCTCGGTGGCCCTGGCCGGCGGCGGCACCTTCGGCGGCGCACTCGCCGGCGCAGGTGCCAGCGCGACCAACGACATCGCGGTCAAGGTAAAGGCTTACATCGACGGCGATGGCGCGAGCGGCATCTCCGCCAGCGGCATCACCCTGACCGCACGGGATACCTCCTCGATCAGCGCGACTGTCGGTGCCGCCTCGATCGCCGCCTCGGTCGGGGGCGTGGCCGGCATTTCCGCGGCGGTCGGCGTCGCGCTCGCGCGCAACACCATCGCCAACCAGGTGGAGGCGGCGATCAAGAACGCCGACACCGGCGTGACCGCCACGGCTGGGGCGATCGTGCTGGATGCCGACCAGGTGGCCACGATCACCGCCTCGTCCGGCGCGGCCGCGCTCGGCGCCGCGGTCGGCGGGGTCGTGGGCGGCATCGCCATCAGCGGTGCCGGCGCAGAGGCGACCAACGTCATCCTCAACCAGGTCAACGCGCATGTCGATGCGAGCCGGCTGACCACATCCGGCGCGGTGACCCTGACCGCGGACGATGCTTCGACCATCCTGGCGCAGGTGATCGCCGCCTCGGCCTCGATCGCGGTTGGCGCTACGGCCGGCATTGGTGCCTCGATCGGTGCTTCGCGCTCGCGCAACCTGATCGGCTGGAAGCTGGACGGCACCAGGCAGGAGGCGCAGGTCCAGGCCTACGTCCTCGATTCCAGCATCGCGGCGGGCGGCGACCTGCAGATGAAGGCGACGGCGCGCGAAACCATCAACGCCAACGTGCTCACCGGCTCGGTGGCGGTCGCCGGCGGCACCGTGGGCGTCGCGGCGAGCGGCGCGGGCTCGGAGACCGAGAACCGGATCGCCACGCTGGTGAAGGCCTTTATCGATGGCGATGGCGCGACCGGCATCAGCGCGCGCGACATCACGCTGACGGCCGACGATCTCTCCACGATCGGGGCGAGCGCCGGCTCGGCGTCCGTCGCAGCCGGGTTCGGCGCCGCGGGCGTTGCGGTATCGGTCGGACTCGGGCTTGCGCGCAACGAGATCAGCAACGTCGTCGATGCATACATCCGGAATGCCGACGGCGCGCCGGGCAACGCGAATGACGGCGTGGTCACGCATTCCGAGGGCAGCATCCGCATCGAGGCGATCAACGCCGCGACCATCACGACGACTGCCTTGGCAGCGAGCGCAGCGGTGGGCGGCGGCCTGGTGGGCGTCGGCTTCAGCGGCGCGGGTGCCGATGCGAGGAATTCGATCCTCACCAAGACCCGCGCCTACGTCGAGGACAGCGACCTGGTCGCGGACGACGGCGACACGACCCGGACCGAGCGGGTGACGATTTCGGCGCGAGACACCTCCACCATCACGGCGCAGGTCCTCGGCCTGTCGGCGGCGGTGGGCGGCGGCCTGGTCGGGGGCGCGGTCTCCATCGGTTCCTCGACGGCCCGCAATTTCATCGGCTGGACCCTTGCCGGGACCGAGTCCCCGGCCGAGGTACTCGCTTTCGCGAAGAACGCGCGTATCGCCGCCGCAGACGCGCTCAGCATCAGCGCGACCGAGAGTGCCACGATCAGCGCGAAGGTGGATGCCGCTTCGGTGGCGCTGGCTGGTGGCGCGGTCGCGATCGCCGCCAGCGGGGCGGGCGCCGATGTGCAGAACAAAGTCTCGACGAAGGTACAGGCCTATGTCGACGGCTCGCGCGGCGCCGGTGTGGTTGCCGGCACCGGTGGCCTCACCATCAGTGCGCAGGACACCTCCACGATCACCGCGCAGGCCTTCGCCGCGTCGGTCTCCGGGTCGGTCGGGCTCGTCGGCGGCTCGGCGGCCATCGGCGTCGCGCTGACGAGCAACAGCATCGGCAACGACGTGCGGGCCTTCGTGCGTTCCGCGACGGTGAGCACTACTGGCAACATGACCGTGCAGGCCATCGAGTCGGCCTCGATCACGGCCGTGTCGCAGGCAGCCGCCGTGTCGGCCTCCGCCGGACTGAGCGTCTCGCTGTCGGGCGGCGGCGCTTCCGCCTCGGCGAACGTGACCACCGCCACCCGCGCCTTCGTCGAATCGAGCACGGTCACGGTGACCGGGGATCTCGTCATCAACGCGCAGGTCGTCGCCACCGCGGTGGCGCGGGTCGATGCGACCGCGGCCTCGTTCGGGCTCATTTCGGCGGCCGCCGCAGGATCGGTGGTGTCCGCGACGGTCAACCCGACCGTGGAGGCGCGGCTGTCTGGCTCAACGGTGAGCGCGCGCGACGTGACGGTCAGCGCGAGCGCGCAGCCCAAGGCCGATGTGCAGGCGAGCGGTTTCGCCGTCAGCAGCGGAGTCTCGGTCGGCGTTTCCAGAGCGGACGTCACGCTGGCCCCTGTTGTCACCGCCACCGCCGGCGGCACGATGACCGCGAACAGCCTGAGCGTTTCCGCCAGGCATCTGCTGCCTGCGAGCGGAAAGTCCGCGAACGCCTATGCCGCGGCCAGCACTGGCGGCTTGCTGATCGGTGTTTCCGCGACGATCGCCCGAGCGTCCAACAGCGCCCAGGTCGTGGCGGCGATCGCCAACAGTTCGAACCTGAACATCACCGGCAACGTCAGCGTCGCGGCCAGCAACAGCACGCGGCAGGACGCCGAGGCGACCGCGGTTGCGGGCGGTGTGCTTGCAGCAGGCGTCGCGGATTCGAGGACCACTTCGAACACGTCGAACACCGCCACCCTGGGCACGAACGTGACGTTGACCGCGAGCAGCCTGAGCATCGGCGCCACGGGGCACGACGCCAACTACGCGACCACCACGGCCGGCAGCGGCGGCGTCGCCGCGGGTGCCTCGGCCAAAGCCGCCACCTCGGGCACAAGCAACACGCTTGCCTCGATCGGCGCGAGCAGCAACGTCAACCTTTCCCTGCGCGGCACGGGTGAATTGAGCCTGTCGGCCGAGCACACGGCCGCCCTCAACACACTGCAGATCACCAGCGCGGGCGGCGTCATCGCAGGCGCGGGCGTGTCCGTGGACAACGAGGTGATCTCGGCGGTGGACGCAACCATCGGCGCGTCCGCCACGGTCCTCGCTCGCGAAATCGACCTCTCGGCGACGAACAACGTCGACAAGCCGACCTTCGCCGACATCCCCAACCCGAACCCCCTGCTGGGGTTGTTCATCCCCACCGTCTCGGTACCCAACGTGAAGGGCTCGACCGGCGGTCTCGCGAGCGGTGCGGGCATCTCGAGTGATTTCCGCATCACCCTCAATACCAACGTCACCGTGGGCGCATCGGCCAACGTCCAGACGGTCGGTGTGATCACCGACGATACCCTGATCAGGATGCGGGCGTTCAACAGTATCGTCGCGCAGGACAAGGTGTCGTTCCTGTCCGGCGGCGCTGTCGCAGGCGCCAGCGCCGACGCGAAAATCCGCACGCTCGCCGATGTCGCGCGCGTCACGATCGGCGATGGCGTGACGCTGCTCAGCAAGGGCGCGCTCGAGCTCTCGGCGCGCGGCACGGGCAACGTGGTGCAGAAGATCAGCGTCGATGTGTTCGGCGCGGGCACGCTGGTCAAAGGCGAGTCCCGCATCGACATCAATCCGCTCAATGAGGTGACGATCGGAAGCGCCGCGATCACCGCCTACGGCGACCTCAAGATCTCCGCGGGGCGCGACACCGACTTCAACTCCGACCGCTACAGGCTTGAGGCGCGCTACGACGGACTCGCGGGCAGCCTCGTGCCCATCGACAGCGTCGACGGCAAGGCGTTCCTGATCCAGGAGAACCGGATCAACATTGGAACCGGCGCCCACCTGAGGACCGCCGGCCAGGCGAAGCTGCACGCCGAGCGCGACAGCATCAACGACCTGACGGCGAAGGCGAAGATCACGAGTTGGACGAGCGCGATCGGCGACGGGCTGCTGGCGCTCACCGGCGGCGGCGCCGACCAGTACAACGGTCACCTGTTGCAGGAGGCGCATGGCACGGTAACCAACAACGGCACGGTCGAGACAGGCATTACGCGCCGTGTGATGCTCTCCCTCAACTCCTGGAATGCCCAGGCCGGCACCGTGACCGGCACGCCGAGCGACGGCGTCACCTTCACCACCTCCCAGGAGATCCAGAACAGCACGCTCGGCACCGATCTGGCGAACGCGAAGGATCTGCTCGCCAAGTACGGTTCGATCGACGCCAAGCTGCAGGCGTACTACTCGAGCGAAGTGACCCGTATTCAGCAGGAGATGTTGGCCAAGAAGCTCGGGTTCTTCCAGAGCGACGGCGTCACCTTCACGCCGGTCACGAGCTATGTGATGACCGTGACGGTGGATCCGATCCGGGCGCAAGCCGGGCGCATCGATGTGCGTGGCGACCAGCTGGTGGGCGAAAGCAACGGCCGCTGGATCGCGCCGACCGACGCGAGCGTGACGATCACCAACAACACGCCGGCGTTCCTGAACCTGAAGGGCATCACGATCCCCGACGAGGTCGGCCGCCTGTTCTTCAACGGCGGGCTGGTTGGCACCAATGCCGCGATCAAGGCGGAGAATCAGCGGAACGTCGACGACGACAATTCGCGTTCTTCCGCCTACGCGGATACCACCGCGCAGACGCCCGTGATCCCGACCTTCGGTCTGCTGCCCACCGATGCCACGAGCGGATTCGCCGAGCCGACCATTACGGTGACGAACGCGCTTGACGTGGATGACGTCACCGACGGCAATACCTACGTCCAGCCCAACATCACGGTGCTCGGCCCCAGCCGCGGCGGGGTCGGAATCAGCAACCTGAGCGGCAACGTGATCATCAATTTCGGCGGCGGGGCCTTCGTCGCCCAAGGGGCCGTGACGGCGAAGAACCTGATCGTCACCGGCACCGGGAACGTCTATATCGACGGCGTGGCGCAATTCGCGCTGGGGGAGCCCTCGTCGGTCTGGGGCGGAGTGACCTACGGCACCACGGGTGGCGTCACCGCGAGCGGGGTTATCAACGCCAACGTCAACCCCGCAAACGTGGCCAACCTGCTCGCCCAGGGGCCGACCGCGACGGGCAGCATGATCGCGCGGCAGATATTCATCCGCGCCAACATCATCAACGTCAACGGCCTTATCCAGAGCGGCAAGGACGCCTACGAGCTCAACCTGGACGCCAACGCCGCCAACGAGGTGCGCACGAAACTCAATCAGGGTTTCGGCGGCACCTTCAAGCTCGACCAGACGTCGGCCGCGACCGGCGGCGACTTCAACGTCTGGTTCAACACCGCGACGCAGAGCTTCGAGGTGCGGGACGTGACGGTCGCCGGCGGCAGCGTGACGCTCGAGGGCAAGATCGTCAACACCGGCAACGGCAAGATTCGCGTTCTGTCCGGATACGGCCAGATCAAGGTCCTCAATACCACCGCCTACGGGGTGGAAGTCAGGAAGCTCGACGCTGCGCAGCGGGGCCAAGGCACGCTGGTGATCATCGACAAGGCCAAGCCTTCGGGGGGTAATCCGCACACCGCCACTACTTACCAGCGGAACGGTGTCGTCGGGAACGAAACCTACGCGCCGTCTGCCGACATGCGCTATGGCTGGGCGGTGTCCTGGGGCACGCGGACCGTGGAGAAGATTCACCGCGAGAGCAGCAATTGGCTTGGCCTCGTCAACCTCGGTTCCTTTGACGAAACCGGCAAGACGGTAGAGAACATCGCCGCGCCGGCGCTGGAGGGTGGCGCGGGCTACTACTACAGCGAGACGAACTCGTCGTTGCAGAACGCCACCTACAACTACAGCCAGGCCACGTTCCAGACGAATAGCACCGACCCCGAGGCACAGTGGCGGGAGGTCAGGCACGAGGTCCGATCCTCCTGGTACGGCAAGAAGACCTACATCACCGACTACCAGAAGCGGGTCGACAACAAGACCGTCGCGCGTCACGACATCAGTGCGCACCGCAACATCGCGATCGAGTTCTTCGGCGGCGCCGAAGCGAGCGTCGTCGTCTCCTCCACCAGCAGCCGCGATGTGGTGATCGGCAGCATTCTCAATACGAGCGGTACGACCACTGTCTCGTCGGGCGGCGCTATCCGCATGGCCGGCGCGGATGGCGCGATCGGCGGCCGTCGCGTCGTGCTTACGGCCCTTGCAGGCATCGGCACGGACCAGCGCGCGGTCACCACCAACGTCACCGATTCCTCCACGTCGAGCCTGTACGCGGTCACCACGAACGGAAACGTGAACATCGTCGAGCGTTCGGACGACCTCGCGATCGACCAGGTCAAGGCAACCGCCGGCGGCAACGTCAGCATCGTCGTGCCGGAGAACCTGCTCGTTGCCGCGACCTACGAGGGCCTGGTACAGGGCAGCCGCATCAACATCGACACCTCGGGCGGCGCCACCAGCCAGGGCGGCGGCGTGGGCAACAGCACAACCGCGCCGCTGGTGGTCGAGTCGGGCAACCAGTTGAAGGACACGGTGACCGTGAACGCGAACGGCAACGTGTTCCTCAAGGAGAAAACGGGCAACCTCCATCTCAAGCAGATCGACGCTGGCGGTGGCACGGTGTGGGTGAACGTTGCCGCGGGCGGCCTGATCGATGCCAACAACTCCCAGACGGTGGACGAGCGCATTCGCTCCGAGCTGGAGGGTGGCCTGTGGAGCGAACTCGGCCTGACCGAGAACACCGGTGCCAACCAGAAGGTGCTGGATGCGATTGCCGGCTTCAAGACGACGAAGGAAACGGAGTACCGCACCTACTGGAAGTACCGCGGCCAGCAGGCCAACCCGGCGGTCTACGACGAAACCTTCAATGTCAACCTGAGCGCCGACGACGAGGCCTACTATCGCGACGTGCTCGGTTACGACAGCCCGGCGATCACCACGCTCAAGAACAAGCTCACGCAGGAGTACGGCGATCTGCACACGCGGTACGGCAGCTACGGCAACAGCTTCAACGCGGCGTTCTCGTACACCCTGACATCGGCTGAAGACACCGCCTTGCGCGGCAGCATCAGGATCTGGACCGCGGAAGAACTGCTGTTCTCGATGAGCGGCGGCGTGCTCAAGGCGACGGCGGACACGGTGTCGGTCCTCGAGGATCCGAACATCAAGGGCACGGACGTCACGATCATCACCAGCCAGGGCATCGGTAACACGACCGGCAAGGTGGTGATCGACATCGCGACCGTGCAGGCGAGCGGCCTGACCTCGGAAGAGCGGATTGCCTTCTCCGCTGCGGACCGACCGGACATCACCTACATCGTCGGCAATATCGTGGGCAGCAGCGCTTCGCCGGTGAGGTTCAACTTCACGCAGGGGGCGTCCGACACCATTACCCGGCTCGACGGCGGGAATTTCATCACCGACGGCTTCTCGGTCGGGCGCAAGGTCTACGTCGAAGGCATCTCGCTCAATGCCACGGCGAAGGGCGTGTTCTACGAGGTGGCGTCGGTCACCGCGAGCACGATCACTTTGACGACCGGCGTGCGGCTGGTGGCCACCGAAGCCTCGATGGTTGCCGTTCTCTCCCCGGTGATCGCCGATCCCACCGGCCAGTTTGCGAGCGTCCTGAAGATCGGCATCGACCAGCGCGACGACGTTAATCTCAAGGCCTCCGGCAATGTCAATGTCACGGCAGGTACGAACATCTATCTGGGTACGCTTGACGGCTTCAAGGTTCAGGCCGTCACCGCCGCCGACGCTGTGCGCATCAAGGCGAAGGACGACATCGTCAACGCGGCGTCCTCGGGCGCCAACATCACCTCGAGCGACCTGATTCTGGAGTCCGGTCAGGGTGGCATCGGGACTTCGGCGAAGAGTTTCAGCGTCCTGCTTTCCTCCTCGGGAGGCCTGCAAGGCACCCTCACCGCGCGGGCGCTGAAAGACGTCTATATCAGCAGCGCCGTTACGCTGAAGATCGCGGGCGTGCAGTCGCAGAACGCGGGCGTCTACCTCACGGCGGGCGGTTCGATCGTCGACGGGCTCTCCAGCGACGCGCCCAAGCTCGCCGGGAGCGTGATCTCGCTGTCGGCCGCCGTGGACATCGGCGCGTCGGCGAACTGGCTGGAGACCGACCTCACCGCGACCGGCACGCTCACCGCCACTGCCGGCGGCAGCATCTGGCTGCGCGAAGTGGCCAACAACATGAACGTCGACCGGATCACCTCGACCGGCGGCGACGTGAACCTGCGCGCCCACCAGTCGATCGTCGACGCGTCCACGGCCACCGGTGAGCCGGCGAGCAAGCCGGGCATCGATGTCAAGGCGAAGGCGAACATCAACCTCGCGTCGGACTTCGGGGCGATCGGTATCTCCGGCAACGATCTCGACATCGACAGCGACACGAGCGCCACCGACGGTGTCACCGGCACGCTGACGATCAGCAGCTTCCTCGGCGCGAACCTCATCGAGGTGGCGGGCGACCTCGCCGTCGACACGATCACCGCCGGGGCGGGCTACACCGCCTTCATCGCGGCCCCGGACGGCCGCATCCTGAACGGCCGCGCCTCGGGCAGCAACGTGGTGTCGGGCAAGGCATTCCTGTTCGCGAAGAACGACATCGGGACCTCCGCCAAGGCCTTCCTCACGCAGGTGGGGAACCTCGAAGGCCAGTCGACGCTGGGCAGCGCCTACATCACCAACACCGGCGCGATGACCGTCGGCGGCGTCACCGCCAGTGCGGTCGGCATGAACGTCAAGGGCGCGGTGACCCTCACCACCCTGAGTCCGATCGCGGTGGTCTCCAGCATCCGGTCCGAGGGCGACATCACGCTCACGGCTACCGATGCCGCCGGCGACGGCGACACGCTGGACGTCGGCTACGACGGCTCGGGCAACCCGGTGTCGGGGGTCGAGATCGAATCGACCGGCGGGCGCGTGCTGCTGGTCTCCGGCGACCGCTTCCGGCTGGGCGCCAGCGCACTGCTGCGCGCGGGCACGGTCGAGATCCGCACCGACGACAGCGCGACGAGCGGGCTCGATGGCGGCGGTTCGATCGCGATCTACGGCACGATCGACGCTGCCGAGACGATCCTCGCCGGCGGTGCAGACAACGACGTGTTCATGATCACGGTGTCGGCGACCCGCGCGGGCAGCACGACCTTCGTGCGCGGCGGGCTTGGCGCGGATCTCATCCACGTCGGCAGCAATGCCACGCCCACCACCAATACCGGCGGCACGGTGAACGGCATCGCGCAGCGGTTGGCCATCGATGGCGAGGGCGGCAGCGACGTGGTGATCGTCGACGAGACCGGCGAAACGGTGGCGACCAGCCTCGTCTCCGACCGCGAGACCCTCGGCGGCGCGCCGTATGGCCGCCTGACCGGGCTCGCCGCGGGCAACATCCTCTACCGCAGCGCGGAGATAATCGACGTCAACCTCGGCGCGGGCGACGACACGGCCCAGATCAAGGCGACCGAGTCCGGCACGACGATGACGCTGCGCACCGGCACGGGCAACGATACCGTGACCGCCGGCAGCACGACCGCGGATGCGACGAGCACGGTGAACGACCTGTCCGGCGCGCTGGTGGTCGATGCACAGGGCGGCGCCGCCGATGTGCTGCGCATCAACGACTCTGGGGATGCCGCCGCCAACACCGGCACCCTGACGGCCACCACCCTCACCGGGCTGGGTACGGCGGGCATCACCTACACGAACGTCGAGACGCTCAACCTCGACCTGGGCGGCGGTGGTGACGCGTTCACGATCGCGAGCACCCACGCCAACCGCACCAATCTCAGATCGCAGGGTGGCGTCGACGGCATCCTCGTGCAGACCGTGGCCGGGCGGACCACGATCGACACCGGGCTCGCCGCCGACCTGATCACCGTGGGCGATGCGACCCACGACCTCGCCGGCATCGTCGGGCAACTCGACATCGCCGGCGGCGGCCAGACGGGCGACACGCTCAACGTGGACGCCCGGGTCGCGACCAGCGCGCTGACCGGCCGCACTTACACCGTGGGCCTTGTCGCCGGAACAGCCGGCGTGTCCGGTCTCGGCATGACGATCGGCCTCAACTACACCGGCATCGACGCGTTCAACCTCACCCTGGGCAAGGGTGGGGATAACCTGTTCGTCGAGGGCACGAACACCGCGACGCACGTCATCGACGCCTACCTCGGCGACGACGTGATCAATATCGGCTCGATCTCCGGCGTCACCCGGGTCTACGGCGATCGGATCACCGACGCGAGCGGTGCGACCGAGAAGGGCTTCGGCGGCAAGGACAGGATCCGCGTCAACTACGGACAGGACGGCAGGCAGACCTTCGCCAACGGGGTGGCGGCGCTGCTTACGGTCGGCGGTGGTGAGGACGACGATCTGATCGAGATCGGCCTGTCGGGCAAGCTGTCGAATCCGACCACGACGCCGCCGCAGTCGCGCATCAAAGTCGAGAGCGCGTCGGCGTACCCGACCGACCCCGGTTCTGACCGCCTGAATGTCTACGGAACGAACGACAGCGACCTGTTCCTGTTCCGGCCGGGCGCGATCATCGCGCTGCAGACCGATGCGAATGGCGACCGCGTCGCCGGTGGCGGAGTCGAGCGCATCGACTACGCGACGGTGAGCGGCGGCATCACGGTATTCGGCCGCGACGGCGACGACACGTTCGCGATGGATTCCACCAGTTCGGCGCTGACGGTCTACGGCGATGCGGGGGCGGATCGCTTCCAGGTGGGCCAGATCTTCAAGTCGCCGCGCGACGCCGACGCGGGGCTCGTGGGCGAAGACCGGTTCGCGACCACGCTCACGACGCGCGGCTACCTGAGCGACGGGGTCAACTTCGACGCCTTCCTCTATGGCGGCGCGGGCAACGACACCTTCACCATCTACCGCAACAAGGCGAACGTCTTCCTGTACGGCGAGGAGGACGACGATACCTTCACCGTGCGCGCCTTCGTGGCGGTGGACCCGAACGACCCGCTCAAGCCGATCACCAATATCAACGGCGGCAAGGGCAAGGATCTCATCACCTACACGGTGAACGCACCGGTGAACATCGACGGCGGCGACGGGTCCGACACCCTGATCGTCGTCGGCACCGAGTTCGCGGACAAGATCGTGGTCACCGACGCCGGCGTCTATGGCGCCGGGCTGTTCGTCACCTACACCTCGCTCGAGAACATCGTCGTCGATGGACTGGAGGGTAACGACCAGTTCTTCATCGCCAGCACGCCGGCGGGCGCGACGGTCAGCACGATCGGCGGCAAGGGCAGCGACACGTTCAACGTGGCGGGCAACGTCACCGCCGAGCCGATCGACGTGGTGAGCAACGACCTGCTCGGCCACAGCGGGATCATCGACCTCGCCATCCCCTCGGCCAACACGACCGATGCCGGGTACCAGAACCGCTTCATCGGGGATATCTCGGCGAGCGTGATGGACAACGAGTCGGCCGGCATCGCGCTCACCATGCTGGGCGGGGTGCTGCGCGTGTTCGAGGGCAACAGCAGCAGCACGCTGACGCGCAGCCGCTATTCGGTGGTGCTCACCCGCGCGCCCCAGGAAGACGTGCGCGTGACGGCCTCGCCGGCGACGATCCGACAGGCCGATGCGCTGGCCGGTGGCAAGGGCATCGCACTCAACGGCAGCGAGGCCGGTACCACGCTGCGGTTCGACCGTACCAACTGGTTCATCCCGCAGATCATCGAGGTGACGGCGCCGGCCGACACGCTCGCCGAAGGCCGCCGGGCCATCAACATCCAGCACACGGTGGTGCAGGGGGCGGACCTCGGCGATGGCGGCGAATACGATTCGCTCGCGCTGCCGTCGCCGGTGGTCGAGGTATTCGACGACGACGCGGCGGGCGTGGTGATCACACCCGCCTCGAACGGGCAGGTGATCGTCAACCAGGACAGTTCGGTCAGCGTCGGCAGCGACGCCAACGCCTACTACGTATCGCTGGCGCGGCAGCCCACGGGCGACGTGGAGATCAACCTTGCCGTTCAGCCCGACGACAACGGCGTCGCCCAGGTCTACACCGACGCCCAGGTCTACCCCGCCGGCGTCTACGCAGGCATCCCCCATCTCAGCTTCAACACCACCAACTGGGCGACCCCGCAAACGGTGAAGGTGACGGCGAAGCCCGACCCGACGGGGGTACTGCAGGGCACGCAGTTCGTGCGTATCCAGCACAGCGTGGCTGCGGAGAGCGTCAACAACTTCTACGGGCTGAGCCTCGATGACGTGGCGCGCGGTCTTGCTGCAAAGGTGGCCGGCGACCTGACCGGGCAGTACACCGCGACGGCGACCGGGACCACCGTCACGATCACCGGCAAGGCGGCTTTCACTGCCACGAGTCCCGACAGCAGGGTCACCGTCGTGGGCGCCGAGTCCGCGTACAGCGTGGCCCATATCACGCCGGCGGGGGCGGTGGCCGCAGGCGACCGCTACACGCTGTCGGTAAACGGCCGCCAGTCGGTCTATGTCGCCGGGGCCAACGGGGATGAGCTCACGCTCGCAGCCGTCGCGCAGGGCATCAAGGCCGCGTACGACGCCAGTGCGCTCGCCGGGGTGACCGCAAGCATTGCCAGCGCCGGTACGGTCACGTTCACCGGCCAGACGAGCGTCATCCCGGCCTTCACTGCCCGTTTGGTCCAGTCGAATGCGTCGACGGCGACGGTGACCGGTACGACAGTTGACGGCCGCTTCGGCAAGGTCACCGTCACCGTAGCCGAAGAGGTGAAAAAAGACGAACTCTGGACGCTGAAGCTCGGCGACTCGACCTACCGCTACGTAGCCGGGAAGAACGGCGAGATGACGGCGCTGCCGTCGATCGATGTCACGCTGACCGACAAGGATTCCGCCGGCGTGCTGGTCACCCAGTCGGGTGGAGACACCCGGGTGATCGAGCCGACGGATCTCGTGCTGCTGGGCGCAGCCGAGGTGACCGGAACGGCGACTCCGGGACAGGGTCTGAGCATCGCCAGCGCGGACGCGGTGCGGCTCGAAGTCTTGATTGCCGAGGCGCCGACCGCGACGTCGGTGTCGTCCGGGCGAGCGACCGTCAGTGGCACCCAGGTGTGGACGCAGGCCGACATCACGCTATCCGGCACGGTGGTCGCCGGAAACACGTGGAGCGTCCGGATCGAGGGCCGCAACTACGCCTATGTCGCCAAGGATACCGACACCACTCTGGCGCACATCGCGACCGGGCTGATGACCGTACTCACCGCCCCCACCACCGCCCCCACCCCCGGCCTCGGCGGCAGCTACGCAGTGAGCCTGCCCGAGGGTTCGAGCGGTGTGGTGGCGGTGTCGAAGGCCACTGGCTTCACCGTGCAGGTGCTGAGCGGCAACGGCGCGCTCACCGGCACCAGCGCCTGGCGCAATCCGGTCATCGCGCTGAGCGGTACCCCGGGCAACTCGGAAACCTGGACTGTTCGTGTCAACGGCACGAACTACAGTTACGCCACCCCCGCGACCGGCGCCGTGACACTGTCGATGGTGGCCGACGGCATCAAGACCGCGCTGACCTCCGGCGGTACGCCCGCGTTCGCGTCCGCAGCGGTCACCAAGGTTGCCCTGACCCAGTTCATCGCCAACTTCGGTGCGTCGGAAATCAACGAGGCCGCCGGCCGCAAAGACTCGATCTTCACCGCGCAGTCCCTCGAAGTCGACGTCTGGAACCGCCAGCCCAACGCCAACATCCTCAACGCCGATACCCGACCGCATGTCACGGTTCGCGGCACCGGCGACGGCACCACGGACGTCTACAAGTTCGTCGTTACCAACGAGATGCTCGCAACGGGGTCGGTGACGGCCACCTTCGATATCGACAAGGGCCTGGACTACTTCGACAGCATCTTCTGGGCAAGCCAGCTCAACCTCTACAACAGCAGCGGGGCGCTGATCGCAAGGGGGCTTGGCTACTCCAACCCGTCAGACCCATCGAAAGGCGCGGGCGGCAGCACCACCTGGCTCGATGACTTCCTGACCTACACCTTCACGACTGCGGGCACCTACTTCGTCGAGATCACGAACTGGATTCCGCTGGGTACCAACTCGAACGGCATCCCCAAGGGCGCCGACTACGAGCTGCAGGTCTCGATCGATCGGCACAAGACGGCCGAGTTCGTGCTCGAGGCGGCGCCAGTGCTCAAGCAGGGCGACACCGTCCAGAACGTCGACGCGGCGGGCAACTGGTACACCTTCCTCGATCCGACCATCGGCAACGGCACCGACATCGGCTCCAGCACGCCTTACGTGAAGATCAGCGCGCTGGGCGACGACACCGTCGACCGATACTCGTTCGTGGTGTCCGCGGCCAATCTGTCGCAGGCGGGAGGCACCTCGGGCACCACCGTCGGCGAGACGCCCGCCCGCACGTACTACACCAGCGCCGATGTGCAGCTGACCGGACGGGTCAAGGCGGGCGATGTCTGGACGGTCAGGCTGAGCGGCCTGGATTACACCTATACCGTCAGCGCCGCCGACGTCACGGCGGAGACCGGCGCGTCCGGTGCGGGCCTGGCGAACATCGCGAGCGGACTCGCGGCAAAGATCACTGCCCGCACGACAACCAATACCGACGGTGTGGCCGACATCACGCAAGGCGCGACGTACAGCGCGGCGGTGTCGGCCGACCCGAAGACCCTCCGCATCACCGATCCGAACGGCTTCTGGTTCGCACTCGACCATCAGATCGACGACGCGGCCGTGGTGCTGCGCGAGGGCGCGGTGCAGGGCAATTCGACGCTGCCGCTGACCCGCGCCGATGTCGTGTTCTCGGGCACGGTTACCGTTGGCGACGTCTGGACGGTCACGCTCAACGGCACCCCGTACGTCTACACGACGACCACCGCGAGCCTGGACGATGTGGCGGCGGGTCTGGATACCGCCATCGGTACCGTCGCCGGGGTGTCGGTCGCCGCGAGTGGCAGCACGCTCGGCTTCACCGCGACCGGCAGCAACAGCTTCACGCTCGCCGTGAAGGAGAGCGGCCAGACCGCCGACGGCGTCGCGAAGTTCACCAATGTCGCCACCCGCGCTGCCTACCAGCAGGCCGATGTCGCGCTGAGCGGCACCGTGACGGCGGGCAATACCTGGACGCTCAGCCTGCGCGACCAGGCGGACATCGCGACCGACTACACATTCACCGCGACCACGACGAGCCTCGCCGATGTTGCGGCGGGCCTGGTGAGCACGTTGAACACGACCAAGCCGGGAACGGCGACCTACGCCGCCACGCAGTACGGCCAGGTGGTACGCATCACGGATGCCGGGACCGGCAAGTTCTTCACGGCGTCGATCGCAAGTTCCGGCACGGGTAGCGGCACGGTGAACGGGATCGCCGTGCAGACCGCCGCCCAGGATGTCAAGTGGACGAACGCAGCGCTTGCACTCACCGGCACCTTCAGGGCGGGCGATACGTACGCGGTCACGGTCAACGCGGGCACCGCTTCCGCCTATACCGCGACCTACGTGGCGGGGGCGGCGGGCACCGCCGGTACCACCGGCACGACGACCACCTACGCCGCGACGCTCGAAGGCGTGGCGCTGGCGCTGCGCGACGCGATCAACAACATGGCGCCCGCCGGCAAGACCTACGCGGCGACGGCAAGCGGCACCACGCTGACGATCGCTGATCCGGCTGGCGTCACGTTGACCTATGGGGTCACCGGCGCAGCCTCGGCCGGCACCCTGGCCAGCGCGAACGCGTGGACGAAGTCGCTCGCGTTCGCCAACCCGGTGGCGGGTGACGCGGGCAGAACCTACACGGTCGCCGTCGACAACGTCTATTTCAACGCAACCGCGGACGCCACGCCGACGGCGGCGGAAATCCTCGCCGCGTTGAGCACGGCGATCAACGCGAACGCCAGCTACGCCGCCACCTACGACACCGACGCGACACGCGGGTCAGGCGTGCTCACGATCGCGAAGAAGGACCGGTCGGCGATCGTCGCGCGGCTCGAGCAGGGAAGCGTGTCCACGCCCTCGGCGGCGGTCGCGGACGCGGCGAAGGTAGTGACCATCGGCACCCCGACGGCCGACCAGGTGCACACGCTGATCCTGAAGGAAACGTCGAGCGGCACGGTACGCGCGTTCACCTACCACGCCGATGCTTCGCCGACGGCGGCCGAAGTGGCGACAGGCCTGGCGGCGGCGGTGAACGCCGGCTCGGCGACCCACAAGTTCGCCGTGTCTCGCAGCGCGGACGTTGCCGATACGCTGCTGATCACCAACACCGATGGCCTCGCGTTCACGGCGGATACCACCCGAGGGAGTACAAGCGTGGTGTCGGGGACCTCCGCGTACACCTACCGTCTGTCCGGTACTGTGACCGCCGGCGAGGTGTACTCGGTGACGCTGGTGCCGGCGAGCGGCAGCGCGAGCGTGTTCGCGTTCGAGGCCGCGACCACGGCCATCGACGACGTGCTCGCAGGCCTTGCCGCAGCGGTCAACACGGCGGGGAGCGGCTACACCGCGACCGCCCGCACCGCAAGCGACACGCTGACGATCGTCAACAATGCCGGTGCCACCTTCAGCGTCAGCACGACCCGCGGCACGGCCGCCGCCGACGCGGGCGCGGCGAGCGCAAGGCTCTCCGGTGCGGTGAGCATTGGCGACGTGTTCACCGTCGCGCTGAAGCGCGGCGCGTCGACGGAGTACTACTCCTATGCCGCGACGACCACGTCGATCGACGATGTCCTGACCGGTCTGAAGACCACGATCGGCACGACGAACTACGCGGTGACCGCCGACGCCACCAGCGGCACGCTGACCGTGGTGCGCAACAGCGCCGGCGCGCTGACGATGAGCGTGGACCGCGGCACGGCGAAGGATATCTCGTCGTGGGCTGCCTCGATTTCGGTGGGCGGCACCGGCATCGCGGATGGCGATACGGTGACCGTACGCGTGGCCTACGGGTCCGGTCCGACGACCAAGGACTACGCCGTGACGGTGAGCGGGATTACTGTCGACATGACGGACGTACAACGGCAGCAGACCGTCGCCGGACTCATCGCCACTGCGATCAATACCGACTCCCCGGCACTCTTCTACGCCGATGTCGAATCCGGCAGCGCGGTGGTGAACGTCTTCAGCGCGGCCAAGGTCGACGCGACCACGGCGATCGTGTCTGTGACGAAGCAGGCTGGCGCCGCATCGATCACCCTCGCGCCGGTGACGAACGCCACTCAGTCGGTGCAGGTGACCGGCACCGCCGCAGCGGGCAAGGTCTGGACCATCGGCCTGCCGAACCCGACCGCTGGCACGGACTACTACAGCTTCGCCGCTACCACCGCGAACCTCGCGGACGTGGTCACCGGCCTGGTCGCGGCGATCAATGCCAGCACCGTCACCTCGGGCTTCTCGGCGGTGGATTCGTCGCATAACGGAGCGACCGTGCCGTCGCTCACGATCACCCGGAGCAGCGCGATCGCGTTCACGGCCTCGGTGGCGAACCCGGCGGCGAGCCTGGCGGATTCGTCGGGCTGGACCGAGACGCTGAAGCTTTCCGGGACGGTCGCGACGAACACCGCCTGGGTCCTGTCGGCGAAGAGCGGCACGACCTACGCGACGTTCGGTTACGCGGCGACGAGTTCCGACACCACGCTCGCAAGCGTGGCGTCCGGGCTCGCCGGCGCCGTCACGGGGGCGAACTACCGCGCGCTGGACACCGGCAACGACACGGTCACGCTGTTCCGGATCGACAGAGCGACGACCACCGTATCGACGACAGCACCGGTCGCGACGCTGGTCGACGCCGCCGCCTGGACCGAAACCCTCCGGCTGGCCGGCACGCCGACCGAGGGCATGGTCTACGCGGTGGGCACCAAGGACGCCGTCCCCACGCCAGCGTACGAAACATACAGCGTGGTCGCGGGTTCGACCCCCGACCTGGCGACCCTCACGACAGCGCTGGCGACTGCGCTGGATGCCTCCGCAACCTACGATGCGATCGCGACCGGCAACAACACCATCACGATCCTGCGCGGCGCTGACACGAACGCCTTCAGCGCGCTGACCACGCTCGGGGCGAACCCGTCCGATGCAGCCGCCTGGTCCAAGGCGGTGCAGGTCTCGGGCACCGTGGCCACCGGCAAGATCTACACCGTCGCGCTGACGACGGCATCCGGAGCGCCGACCTACTTCAACTACACCGCGAGCGCGACCGACACGCTGGACTCCGTGACGACTGCGCTGTCCGGGCTGATCGACGCCAGCAGCGGTTACGCCACCCTGGTCACCGGCGCCTCCGGCAGCAAGGTGATCCACGTGCTGCAGCAAGGCGGCATCACCGGCATCACGTCGTCGACCAGCCTCGCTGCCCCGGCCACGGACGCCGCCGCCTACGCCGAGACCGTCGAGGTCGGCGACACGGTCGGCGGCACGGTGGTGGCGCGTGAGACCTGGAACATCACCCTCACGCCATCGAGTGGCTCGCCCGTCACCTTCAGCTACGTGGCCGGGTCCGGAGCGGATATCGCGGACGCGCAGACCGTCGCCCAGCGCCTCGCCGCGCAGATCCATGCGAACGTTTCGTACAACGCCACCGCCTTCCAGACCGCCGCCGGCACCTGGGTGGTGGCGATCAGCGCGCAGGGCGGGACGGGCGGATTCACTGCGACCCAGAGCGTGTCGGCAGCCGCGCCTCTGGTACGACCGACCCTTGGCGGCGAGGCGAAGGTCGCGTGGACGCAGCAGGTCACGCTTGCCGATGGCGCCGGCTTAGATGACGTCTGGACGGTGCGCCTCGATGGCACCAGCGGCCTCAGCAACTATCAGCTCACCGGCAGCACCGACACCAGCGCGACGGCCGCCGCGGCGCTCGCCGGCTCGACCGGTTACGTGGACCTGGGTACCACCGGCAACGTCGCGAAGTTCCGGCAGGTCAACTCGAACTTCGTCACGATCGGGCAACGCACCTGGATCGATCGCCTGGCGCCGACCGCGACGACCGCCCCCGCTGCAGACAGCGTCGCCGCGTCGGCACGGCTCACCGAGTACAACTTCACGCTCGCCGGCAAGGTCAGTGTCGGCGATGTCTGGGCCATCAAGCTCAACGGTATCGAGTACAAGTACACCGCCGCCGCAGGCAACAACCTCAACGCCGTCTCGATCGGACTGCGCGCGGCCATCAACGCCGGCGGGCTGTTCACGGCCGCGGGCAGCGGTGCGGACATCAAGGTCACCATCAAGCCAGGTGCCTGGTTCACCGGCTTCACGCAGAACCTGTCCCAGGGCGGCGGCAAGGTCAGGGCAGTGCTGGATATCGACCGCACCCGCGTCATGCAGGGGGTCCAGACCTTCCTGCAGACGAACTATGTCCCGGTGTACTACTTTGGGTTCTTTGGTGGGTATCAAGTCGTCACCACCGCCGTCAACGTCAGCTACATCGACACGCCGGTCGTGACGCTGAGGGACGCGTCTGGCAATGTCGTCTTGCCGGTGAGCACGAACGCAGGCGCGACCACGCCGGATGCGGGCAGTACCCTGCTTACCGACCCGCTGCAGACCTACGAACTGTCCGCCGCTGGCACCTACACGGTCGAGGTCATGGCCTCCCGTCAGTATCTTCAGGCGAATCCCTTCGCGAGCAACGGACTGGTGGGTATCGCCAGCGGGCAGCCGTACGCCCTCAACGTGTCGCTCCAGCGCCATGCGGTCAACGAGGATGCGATCAACCTCGTCGGCAAGCAGGTGACGCTGACCACCGGCACCAACCGCGGCACCACCGCGCGCATCCTCGCCTACGACGCACCGAGCAAGACCTACACGCTTGACCGGGATACGACCGTCGGCAGCGGCAACCGCTTCGACATCCAGTACGACATCACCTCGGAGTACCCGGCCTACGCGGCGAGTTCCGACACCTTCCAGGTCGTGCTGACCCGGGCGCCGACCGCGAATGTCACGCTCGACGTGACGCCGCAGGTTACCGCGACCTACAACTCAGACCTGGCCTTCTCGGCACGTGACAACTACGGCCAGACCGAGGGCATCCAGGTTGACACGGCCACCCCGCAGGCGAAGATCGAACTGACCGGAACCCCGGTCGCGGATCAGGTCTGGCGCCTCGCGCTGGGCGGCGTGAACTACGACTACACCGCATCGGCTGCGCCGACGCTGGCGAGCGTGGCCACCGGCCTGAAGGGCGTGATCGACGCCGCCAACGCGGGCTATACCGTCACCGTCGCCAGCGGCACGCTCACCGTGAGCCGCTACGCGGGCGATGGCGCCGCGTTCACCGCGCTGCTGTCGATCCTGCCGTACTCCGAGGGCAGCGTCGCGATCACGCAGCTCGCCGCGACGCCCTGGAAGGCGGCGCTCGCGTTTGCCGGTCCGGTGCGGCAGGGCGAGGAGTGGAAGGTCAGGCTCAACGACGTCGACTACGCCTATACCGTGCAGTATGGCGACGACCTGGGCGCGGTAACGCTAGGGCTGTTCGAGCAGCTCAAGGCAGTGACGAGCCTGCGTGTCTCGCTCACCGGCCTGGAACTCACCGTCGCCACTGCCGATCGCACGACGCTGCTCGCCGCCAGCTACACGATCAAGGCCGCCGGGACGCCCGCGGTGGTGCTGCCTGCGGCGACCGCCGGCGCGACCGTGACCTCCCAGCTCGTCTTCTCGAGCGACGCGTTGCACGGGAACGGTTGGAACAAGCAGCAGACGGTCACGGTCACCGCGCGTGACGATCGCATCCTCGAGGGGCACGACCTCAAGGTATTCCCGGCGATGGGCGAGCGGATCAACACCATCCGCGGTCCGCTGTTCATCGACGGCGGTGCGCAGTACTCGGATGCGAACGCCCTGAACGAGCCGTTCATGACGGCGGGCGAGACCAACCTGGTCCGGCCGAACAGCACGATCGCCGCCTTCGGCACCACGACAGCGACGATCAACGGGCAGGCGACCACGGTAGCGACGCTGACCGATACGCGGATCACGCACGTCGATGCGGCGCGCGGCGAGATGCCGGGTCTCGATCCGCGCATGAACGATTACGCGTACCAGATCACGGTGATCAATTCGCCGGGCGTGGGCACGCCGATGGATCTGCTGCTGGGTGGTCTGAAGGGCGACACGCTGGCGGTGAAGGCCGAGGATGGCACCAGCACGCTGCAGGTGGTGTCGTTCAACGGCCCGGCGGGTGCCTCGGTCTCGGTGAAGGGCCGCGGCGACGCCGGCACGCTGTACTCGAAGGCGGATATCGTCCTCAAGGGCGACGTGTTCAAGGACAGCGTCTGGGAACTCAATGTCGGCGGCACTGCGTTCTCGTACACCGCGGGCAGCCGGCCGGGGGGCGCGACGGCGGACGACGCGCTCACGCTCGATATCGTCGCGCTGCGCCTGGGCAACGAGATCGCGGCGGCGGGGTTCACGGTCGTGCGCACCGGCTTCCTGCTCGAGATCAGCCGCGCAGCGTCCTTTGCCGCGAGCTTCACGCCGGGCAAGGGCAACGCGACGATCCTCGGGACCCCGGCCAGCGACACCGGCGTCAGCTGGGCGGTGGCCGAGGTGAAGTTCGCGATGACCCAGCCGATCACGGCCGGCCAGGTCTGGAGCGTCACCCTGCTCAAGTCGGGCGGTGCCGAAACGAACCAGACCTACACCTACACGGCGCGTACCGGCGACGACCTGACGGCGGTCATCCTGGGCCTTGCCGACCAGATCGACATCAGCTCGCGTTACCACTCGGACATCAAGTACGAAACCGCCACGTTCACCACGAACTGGCCGGCGAGTCCCGCGGTGGCCAACGGGCTGGGCTACTACATCACCCCGCTCAACCGCAACTTCCTGGCGGTCGAGGCGGACCAGGTCGACGTGCTCAATCTTTTCAACCGCGCGAGCGTCTCGGACGACGCGGGCGTGCTGACCGACTCGCGCCTCACCGGCTTTGGGATGGGCGGCGACACGGTGGTCGCCGGCAAGGCGGTTAAGGGTGGCATCAGCTACCAGGGGCTCGAGCAGCTGAACCTGATGCTGGGGTCCGGCAACGACCGGCTGACCGTCGAGTCGACGCATCTGGGCTCGACCACGATCACCAGCGCCGGCGGCAACGACACCATCACGATCAAGACGGTTGCCGGCCACACCTTCGTGGATACGGGCGCAGGCAGCGACGTGGTGAACGTCGGCAGCGACCTGAACGTGGTCGACCAGATTACCGGCTTGCTGGTGATCAGCCAGGGCGGCGACGGTGCCGGCGATGTGCTCAACGTGGTCGATTCCGGCGATGAGAACGCCAATACGGCGACCCTGACCCAGAGCACGCTGACCGGTCTGGACATGCCCACGGTCGCGGAGGTCCAGACCATCCGGGTGCAGGCGAAGGAGGGCACGTTCCGCCTCGGCCTCGCGCCTGAACTGTATGTACCTGGCGCGCCGTACGGCGAGGCACAGACCATCACCTACGACAAGTCCGGTAGCGGCGCCGGCGTGTCTGACATCCAGACGAAGCTGCGCGTCCTGTATGGCACTTCCGACCTGATCGTGACCGAGGTCGGCCGCGAAATCGCGGCGGGAGAGACCGACGCGCGAGCGATCACCTACGCCCTTACCTTCACCGGTGCGAAGGCCGGCGTCGACATGCCGAAGGTCGTGTGGGCGGAGGCGCGCGCCGCGATCGACGTGTCGGCGCAGAAGCCACTCACCAACCTCCTTGCCTACGACAGTGCGTCGGTCGACGTGAATGTCGTCACCAAGCGCGAGGGCTCGGTCACGCCGACGGTTGGCAACGTGCAGACCTTCGCGGTCGACGCCACCGGTGGCACATTCCGGCTGACGGTCAACGTGCCGCAGCCCGGCAGCACCACGGTGCTTGCCCAGACCACCGCGGCCATCGCCTGGAATGCCACGGCCGAGCAGATCCGCACGGCGCTCGATCCGATCCTGAACCCGAACGGGTCGATCCTCGATCCGTTCAATCCGCGCAACGACAATTCCAGGCCGTACACCAACAACGTGGCGGTGACCCGCGCGGGCAACGTGGTGACCCTCGCCTTCCAGGGCGAGCACCGCGGCAAGGCGGTGACGGCGGTCGACACCACGGCGCTGACCGGCGGCGCGGCGACCATCGACGTGGCGACGCGCACGAGCGGCATCAACTACTACGGCGTCGGCACGCTGAACATCACGTTGGGTTCGGGCGACGACCTCTTCAATGTCCAGGGCACCAGCGCGGTCACCAACCTGAACACGAAGGGCGGCGCGGACCGGATCTACGTCTCGTCGACCGCGGACGTGAACGCGTTCACCGGGTCGAGCGGTTTCATGGCCGGCAACGTGGTGAGTTTCAGCGGCGATGATCGTCCGGTACTCCAGTTCGAACTCGCCGAGTCAGCCACTTCGGTCAGCATCGAAATCCGCAACGCTGCGGGTACGGTGGTGCGTACCGTGGCGCTGGGCGCCTCGGCCGCCGGCAACCATCTGCCGGCCTGGGACGGCAAGGACACTGCCGGCAACGTGGTGGCCGCGGGCGCCTACAGCTACAGCGTCACCGCGACCCGCGCCGACGCCTCGACGTTCGCCGGCACGACGGCGATGCGCGGCACGCTCGACCGCGTGACCGGTACGCTCAACATCGACGCCGGCAGCGGCATCAACGCGCTGATGGTGAGCGATGCAGGCTCCCGCACCGCCGACACGGCGGTGCTCGTTACCAGGGACCGCATCAGTGGCCTCGCACCGGCGGTCGTCAATTACGTCACCACCGGCACGGATACCGACGGCAACGGCGGCACCTACGCCGGCGGCATCACGATCTGGAGTGGCTACGCCGCGGATACGGTCACGGTCACCAGCACGCGCCGGGACAGCGGGCCCCTCGTGGGCGACCTTGCCGTGCGCACCGTGACGTCGCTCAATACCGGCCTCGGGGACGACCGCGTCACGGTATCGCTGTCCGCCGCTACCGACGGGTTCTTCGCGGTCAATACCCAGGGTCCGTTCGACCACGATTACCTCGGCACCGCGCGCACCGACGACGACACGGTCGTGGGGTCGGGCTCGTCGCTGCCGCTGATCGTGTTCGGCGGCCAGGGCAAGGACGACATCACCGGCGGCAGCGGCGACGACATCCTGTTCGGGGATCGCGGCCGGGTCGAGTACAAGAACGCGTCTGGCACTGCGGTCCAGGTGCTGGGTTGGGGCGGCCTGGGCGACATGACCGACGGCCTCGCCCGCATCGTCAGCGTGGCGCGCACGGCCGACATCGCGGTCGGCGGCAACGACTTCCTGCTGGCCGGTGAGGGCAACAACATCGTCTTCGGCGGTGCCAACGGCGGCGGGGCGCTCGCCAACGCGGCGGCGGCGGGATTCATTGGCGATTACCTGCAGACCGGCGCGGGATCGGACATCCTGTTTGGCGACAACGGCACCGTCGAGTTCGTGCTGCCCGGCCTGCCAGGCGCCGGCAAAGCGCTGCGCTACCAGACCACGGACACCCTCGCCGCCACGGGTGGCAACGACAAGCTGCTCGCCGGCGCCGGCACGAACACCATCCTTGGCGGGATGGGGGCTGACACCATCGTCTCCACCGACGCCACCGGTACTCACGTCGATACGATCCTCGGTGATAACGGTCTCGTCGAGATGGATGCGCAGGGCGGCAACTACGCACTGGTGCGCACCTTGTCGCGGGCCTCGGCGGGCGGCTCGCTCGTCGACCTTGGCGGTAATGACCAGATCACGGTCAGCGGCAACCGCGCGGCTGTGGTCGTTCTGGGCGGAGACGGCACCGACACGATCGACATCCTGGGCGCGGGCAACCGGACGATCCTGGGCGACAACGGGATCGTGACCTACGTGGCGCTGGGCCAGGTTGGCGCAGGCCGAGCGTTGAAGTACGAGACGACGGACACGCTGCTGTCGACGAGCGCGGGCGGCACGGCGGGTGCGGACACGATCACGGTGACCGGAGACGGCGACAACACCGTGCTGGGCGGCCTGGGTGGCGACACGATCGCGCTGAAGAACGGCCGCGACACGGTGCTGGGCGACAACGGCATCGTGCAGATGGATGCC
>CAIXEV010000628.1 GCA_903918555.1 uncultured bacterium
GCGCCGCGGTTCGCAAGCGCGCGCGCCACGATCGGCTTCCACACGCGCAGGCTGAAGCGCGCGCGCGCGTCGTCGGTGCGTTCGACTTCAGACATGCGCGGCCTCCATCGGCGCGGCGTCGCCTTCGGGGTCGCTCTCGGTCTGGATGCGCCACAGCGTCGCGTAGAGGCCGCGCTGCGCGACGAGCTCGGCGTGCGTGCCGCGCTGCGTGATGCGGCCGTCCTCGAGCACGATGATCCGGTCGGCGTCCATCACCGCGGAAAGCCTGTGCGAGACGATGATGCGCGTCTGCCCCGCGACGCGCGAGCGCAGGCCCTCGAGGATCGAGGTCTCGGTGTGCATGTCGACCGCGGAGAGCGCGTCGTCGAGGATCAGGAGCCGCGGGGCCCGCACGAGCGCGCGCGCGATCGCGACGCGCTGGCGCTGTCCGCCCGAGAGCGTGAGGCCCTTCTCGCCGACGACGGTGTCGTAGCCCTCGGGGAAACCCACGATCGACTCGTGGATGCACGCGGTCTGCGTCGCCTGCTCGATGCCCGCGTCGTGCGCGGCGCCCGCGGCGAGGCCTGCGACGATGTTCTCGCGCAGCTTCTTCGAGTAGAGGAACGGCTGCTGCAGCACCGTGCCGGTGGCGGTGCGGATCGCGGCGCGCGGAATGCGCGCAAGCGGCATGCCGTCGACCTGGATCGCGCCCGCGGTCGGCTCGTGGAAGCGCAGCAGGAGCTGCACGACCGTGGTCTTGCCCGCGCCCGACGGGCCGACGACGCCGAGCGTCTCGCCGGGCTCGACCTCGAAGCTCACGCCATCGAGCACCTTCGGGCCCGCGCCATGCGCAAACGACACGCCATCGAAGCGGATCGCAAGGCCGTCGCCCTCGGTCGCGAGCGCAAGCGCGTCGGCCGCAGCCGGGTCGAGGTCGCGTTCCTCGGGCTTCGCGAGGATCTCGTCGAGCCGCACGACCGCCGCGAGCGCCTTGCCGCTCTCGACCACCATGCGGCCGAGCATGCGCACGGGCCAGATGAACATGCCGACGACGGTGAGGAAGTAGAAGTAGCTGCCCGCGCTCATCGATCCGCGCGAGACGAACACCGCGCCAAGCGACACGACGATCACCATCTGCAGGAAGCAGAGGAGGTCGGACGCCGACCAGAAGTTCGCGTAGTGGCGGAAGAGCGTGCGGTCGGCGTCGCGGAACGCCGCCGAACTCGCGGCGAACCGCTCGTTCTCGAAGTCCGCGCGCCCGAACGCGCGCACGGTGCGGATGCCCGTGAGGTTCTCCTGCACATTCGCGGTCATCTTCGCCTCGGCCGCCTCCTTGATGCCGAAGTTCGGGCCCATGCGCCTGAAGTAGACCGCCGTGAACCACAGCATCGCGGGAATGCAGACGATCGACGCAAGCGCCATGCGCCAGTCGAGCGACAGCATGATCGGCAGCGGCACGAGGAGCATGAGCACCGAGCGCCCGATTTCCGTCGCCTGGTTCGCGAGGAACATTCGCAGCGTCTCGATGTCCGAGGTGCAGCGCTGCACGAGGTCGCCCGACGGGATCCCGTCGAGCGTGCTGCACGGAAGGCGCTGCACATGGTCGTACATCCGGTCGCGCGTCCGGCGCGCGACGCGCTCGGCGGCGCCCGTCGCGAAGCGCGTCTTGAGATGAATCGCGACGCCCGAGAGCACCGCGAGCGCGATCATCGCGAGCGCGGGGATCCAGAGCGCCTCGCGCACGCGCTCGGTGCCGCCCATCCAGCCGACGATCGCGCGCGAGATCGCGGAAGGCTCGGCCGCGGGATCAAGCACGAGGTCGAACACGCTCTTCGGCACGAGCGGCGCCGCGTAGAGAAGCGCCGCGGAGCCGACGAGCGCCACCATCGCGCCTGCGAACGCCCAGCGCTCGTGCCCGGCAAGCCGCCACACCGCGCGCAACCCCTCGCGGGGCGAGGGTTGCGGCGGTTCGCCTTGATTGGGTCTGGTCGAGTCGTCCGTCATCGCGACAGGGATCCACGGGCATCACCCGTGCGGCTAGAACGGCGTCTTCATGCCCATCGCGCGCACCGCGCACCAGCCGACGACCGCCTCGAAGATGACGAACATGCCCGAGATCCAGATCGCGGCGGCGGGCCAGACCAGCCAGCTCGGGCCGATGCTCATGAACCACAGGACGCCCAGCAGCAGGCCGACGGTCTCGAGGAGGACGCCCATCACCAGGCGGATGGTCTTTCCGCGCTGGTCGATATTGCAGGTGAACATCATTGCATGGTACGCGGACTCACCTTTTCAAGGCGAGAGGCCGCATCCTCCTTGACCGCGCCCGCGATCGAGGCGATACATTTCACACTCTTCGCCCGCACCATGCGTCACGCCCTGCTTCGCCTCATGCTCCCGTTCCTCCTGCTCGCGCAGGCGGTGGTCGGCATGTCGCCCGGGCACGCGATCTGCATCGCGCTTGACGCCTGCTGCGGCACGCATGTGCACGCGGAGCCGATCGGGTTTGAGCATCATGGTCATCACCACGACCACGGTCATGACCACGATCACGCGCATTCGCACGCGCCATCGTGCCCCGATGACTGCGCGCATGCATGCTGCGCCGAGCAGAAGGCCTGCGACGGCGACTGCTCGAAGGGCACCAGCCACTTCCACATCGCGCTGCCCGACGACGGCGGCTGCACGCGCGACCGTTCGAACGATCACTTCTGCGACCTCCGTCTGCTCGCGCCCGCGCTCGTGGTCGTCGCGATGCAGCCCGTGGTCGGCTTGAAGGAGCAGGCGACGCTTCCGCCGCCGTGGGCCTGGCCCGCGTGCGACCGAACGCGCGCGCTCGAGACCGACCGCCTCCTGATCTAACGGCACGCCTCGCGTCCTGCGCGTTGCGTCGTGTCCGTTTCTGATCCCCTGAGGTTCCATCATGCATATGAACACCCCCCGCGTCACCGCGGCGGCGCTCTCGACGGCGCTTCTTCTCGCGCTCGGCGGATGCAAGTCCTACGAGCGGAGCACGCTTGATCTCGACCGCACGCAGCGGGAGTTTCTGCTCCGTGCGCTCGACGGCCCCGTGCTCGAGGAAATGAACGCGCGCGCGCAGGCCTCGGCCGGCGCGACGGCGTTCGACCCTTCCGACGGGCTCTCGCTCGCGGAAGCCGAGGCGATCGCGCTCGTCTTCAACCGTGACCTGCGCATCGCGCGCCTCGCGGCGGGCGTCACGCAGGCAAGCGCCGAAAATGGCGGCCTTTGGCGCGATCCCACGCTCGGCGTCGACCTCACGCAGATCGTGAGCGGCGCATCGCAGGGCCTCGAGGCGATCGTCACCGTTGGCTTCACGCTGCCGATCTCGGGCCGGCTCGAGCTCGAGAAGCAGCGCCTCGGCGCCGAGCACGCGGCCGAACTCGCGCGCGTCGCGGACCGTGAATGGCAGACGATCGCGGCGCTGCGGCGCGCGTGGACCGAGCGCGCCGCAACCGCGCGCGCGGTCGAGGCGGCGCGCGATGTGCTTGGCCGCGTCGAGCAGGTCACGGCCATCGTCGATCGGATGGAGCAGGCCGGAGAGCTCGCGCGCATCGAGGCGCGTCTCTTCCGCATCGAGGACGCGAAGCTGCGCTCGCGGCTCGCGTCGCTCGAGTCGGATCTCGCGCGTGCCTCGCACGCGGTCGAGGCGATCCTCGGCCTGCCGCCGACGGCGGGCCGCGCGTTCTCGGGTGAGTTCGCGTCGTCGACACGCGCCGCCGCCGAGGGTCGCGACGCGGTGCTCGCGGCGATCGCGGCGACGAACCCCGCCGTGCTCGCCGCGCGCGCCGACTACGAGATCGCCGAGCGCACGCTCGAGGAGGAGATCCGCAAGC
>CAIXEV010000629.1 GCA_903918555.1 uncultured bacterium
CCGGCACGAACGCGCCGACGACCGGCGCGATGTCGAGCTCGTCGTAGAAGCGGCTCTCGAGCTTCGCATCGACACCCGCCGCGATCGAAGGCAGCGTGAACGCGTTGCCGATCGCGCCCGACGAACGCGTGTAGGTGACCTTGAACGAGCGCTCGATCGGGAGGCGGTACATGCCGTCCGCATCCGGCTCGGGATAGCCTTCCTTCGGCGCCGCGTTGCCCTGCTGCATCAACATGAAGGGCGATGGAGCCGCGCCGCCCGAGGTCATCACGATCGGCGGCTCGGACACGACCCCGTCGGCCGCGATCGTGTAGCCCGGAAGCGCCGTGTCGAGCCCCGCGAGCACCTCGCGAAGCTCGGGCAGCACGCCCTTGCCGCGCATCCGCACCTCGAGCGTCACTGCGTCGCCATCCCTGCCGCCGCCACGCGGATCCGCGATCGAGCGCACATCGACGAGCTGCTGGATCTCGAGGTCGCGGAAGGTGCGCCGCTCGCGCTCCTCGCCCGACGCGAGGAGCGGCGTGTTGCTCGGCAGCGCCAGCGTCACGGGCCCCGTCTGGTCGGTGAACTGCATCTCCATCACGATCGAAGGCATCGTGTCGGCCGACGGATCCTTGCGCGACAGCACCAGGTAGGCGAGCGGCTTCTCGAGCCAGCCGTCCTGGCCTTCCTCGACCACGCCGCGCGGCGGCATGAACGGGTCGAAGAACCCGACCGCCTCGACATCGAACTGCGTGCCAAACGCGTCCAGGATCGTCTTCTGCAGCTCGTCGCGGTAGTTCATCTGGCTGTACTGGTTGCCGACGCGCGCGTAGACGCCGTTCTGCAGGTACTTGCTGAAGCCGCCCGTCTCCTTGTCGACGGAGTTCGTGAAGCGCAGCGACAGCAGCGTGCCGAACGGTTTGCCGACGCCGACCTCGTCGGAGCCATCGACGGCGAGCCGCAGCTTGATCTCGTTCTTGACGAGATCGCGGTAGAGCTCCTCCATCGAGCGCAGCGACGCGCCCGCCGGATGGTCGCCGACGATGCGCAGCGCATGGCGCACGAGCCGCGGCTTCACCTCGGGCGCCGCGCGCTGCACCGCGCCCTGGATGTCGGCCGCGAACGACGCGAGATGACGCTCGCGCGCCTCTGGCTCGAGCGAGTCGATCGACTTGCGGATGAGGTCGATCTGGTCGTCCTGGAGCGTGCCTTCCTTCGGCAGGTCCTCGGGCCGCAGGAAGTTGAGCTCGGCGGTGCCCATCGCAGCGCCGAACCAGCGGCGGTAGACGCTCGGGTCGTCGCGCGTCTGGCCTGCGGTCAGCGCCGCGACATAGCGCCGCGCCGCATCGCCGAAGGCCTCGAACGCGGCCTTGCGCAGCTCGTTCTGCTTGACGGGATCCTGCGGCGTCTTGAGCGTCTGCCGGAACTGGAGCCGGTCGTAGGTGAGCGCCGCGTTCACGACCGCGAGGTTCCACGCGTCGGGCCGCTGCGCCACCGCGCTCTCCATGAGCGCGATCGCGACCTCGTAGCCCTTGTCGACGAGCTGCGCGATCTCGCCGTCGGTGCGCTTCGTTCCGGTCGCCTTCTGCGCGTCGCGGCTGCGCCAGTCGCCGTTGAGGCTGCCGCCCATCGTCACGGCGAGGCCGACCGCGGTCGCGGGCGGCATGGTGGCGAAGTCGCCGAACACGCGCTCGATGTCGGCGCGGGTGTATGCCTCGGTGCTCGCGTGGCACGCCGTGAACGCGTTCACCACGCTCGGCAGCGTGCGCGCGTCGACGCCGACCGAGCGCAGCGTGTCGATCAGCGCGATGAGCCGGTCGAGGTTCCGGCGCTGGCGGCCGCGCGTGAGCGGCGCCATCGGCATCGATTCGCGGTAGAAGGAGTAGAACATCATCATCTCCTCCGGGTACGGATTCTCCGGCTGGAGAC
>CAIXEV010000630.1 GCA_903918555.1 uncultured bacterium
CAATCGTCGCAGGAATCCTGTCACAATGGAAGCGTGAACGCGCCCTTCGCCCAACTCGCCTACTGCACGAATGTCCATCCGGGCGACACGCTCGCGCGGACGAAGTCGATGCTCGACCAGCACGCGACGCGCGTGCGCGACATCTTCGCGCCCACGGGCGAACTCGGCGTCGGCCTCTGGCTCTCCGCGCAGACCGCGCGCGAACTGCTCACCGAGACGGACGGCGTCGCGCGCTTCCGCGACTGGCTCGCCGAGCGGCATCTCGCGGCGCGCACGCTCAACGGCTTCCCGTACGGCGATTTCCACCACGAGACGGTGAAAACGCGCGTCTACCACCCGCACTGGGCCGATCCGAACCGCTCGCTCTACACGCTCGACCTCGCGAAGATCCTCGTCGCGCTCGTCGCGCCCGGCACGCGCACCGTGTCGATCTCGACCGTTCCGATCGGCTGGCGCAGCGACTTCACCAACGAAGGTTGCGGCGCGAGCGTCGGCCTCGCGACCGCGCAGCTCGAGTGGATCGCGGAGAAGCTCGCCGAACTCGAAGACGCAAGCGGCGTGCGCGTCACCGTCGACCTCGAGCCCGAGCCCGGCTGCCTGCTCGACCGCGCCGAGCACGCCGTGTCGCTCTTCGACCAGTGCTTCAACTCGGACGAAACGCGCCGCCACCTTGGCGTCTGCCACGACATCTGCCACAGCGCCGTGATGTTCGAGGAGCAGGACGAGGCGCTCGCGCTCTACAAGCGGCATCACATCCGCGTCGGCAAGATCCAGGTGAGCGCCGCGCTTTCGTGCCACGGCGCGCCGAAGGAACTCGCCGAGCTCGCGCAGTTCGCCGAGAACCGCTACCTGCACCAGACCTGCGTGCTCGCGGGCTCGGGCGAGGTGCGCTTCTATTCCGACCTCGACCTCGCGCTCGACGCGATGCCCGACGGTTTCTGGCGCACGCACTTCCATGTGCCTGTCCATCTCGACGCCATCGGCCGCCTCGGCACGACCGCAAAGGAGATCCCGAGCGCGCTCGTCATGGCGTCGCACATCGATCCGCCGTGCTTCGAGGTCGAGACCTACGCGTGGACGGTGCTGCCGCCGCATCTGCGCGAACGCGACCTCGCCGCGGGCATCGCGAAGGAACTCGCGTGGACACGCGACGCGCTCATCGACGCGGGCTTCACGGTCGACGCGGAGCGCGCGCGATGAGCCGCGCCCGCGCGTGGCTCGAGATCATGCGCATCTCGAATGCGCCGACCGTGGTGTCGAACGCGATCGCGGGCGGCGTGCTCGGCTTCTACGCCAAGGGCGGGGCGGACAGCCTCGATCTCCTCGACGCACGATGGATCATCATCCTCGCGCCCCTCTGCTGCTACATCGGCGGCATGGTGCTCAACGACGCGTTCGACGCCCGAATCGACGCGCGCGAGCGCCCCGAGCGGCCGATTCCGAGCGGGCGTATCTCTCGCGGCGCTGCGTTCGTCGTGGGCGCACTGCTCCTGCTCGGCGGCATCGCGTTCGCGGCGGCAACCGGTTCGATGCTCGCCACCCTCGCGACCGCCGTACTCGCGATCGCCGTCCTCGCCTACGACACGGTTCATTCCTACACCGCCGCTTCGGTCGTGCTGCTCGCGGCCTGCCGCGCACTGGCCGCGATCATTCCGATGGCCGCGTTCGCGACCGATGCGCAGACGATCGCTTCGAGCGGCATCCTCGCGCACCCGGCGGCGCTCGCGGTCTGGACGCTGCTTCTCTCGATCCTCGCGCGCGGCGAGGTCGCTGCGCCGCGCGCGCCGTTCCCCCCCTGCCCTTGGTGCGGGCATCCGATGCTCTCCGACGCGGACGCGTGCAGCGAGTGCGGAAAGAAGCCAAATCCAGCGGTCGCCGAGACCCGCGCAAGCCAGCGCGCGCTTGCCCTCGATATGTGGCGTCTCTTGCTGATGCCTGCGCTCGCGGCCGCCTTCATGCTGTTCCTTCCGAGGAGCCCCGTCACATTCGAGAACTTCAGCGGACCGAAGGGACCGGCCCTTGCCATGCTCGCCGCGATCGGGCTCTCCGTGTTCCTGATCTTCGAGGCACGACGGCGAGCGCGCGGCTACATCGGCACGCCGCAGTTCGTGGGGTTCCTGATCGCGGTGCTCGCGGGCATCGACGCCATCGCGCTCGTGAACATCGGGCAGCCGCTTGCCCTTGCCTGCGCGGTTTGCTTCATCGTGACGATCGTGCTGCAGCGCCGCATCGCGGGCAGCTGACTGCAACGCGCAGCGCGCGGCGCGAAAAATCTCTCCGTAAAAACTACGGACTTCGGCGAAGCGCGATTTCGCATGCCCATGATGCACCCATCGCGCACCGCGTCGTGCGGCGCGCAGCAATTCAACCGGGCCTTGCCCGGGGAAAGGGAAACGCCATGCCGATTCGCACGGTTGGAGGACTTCTCATGGGCGCGGCCGCATCGCCGCGGCGAAGTCTGCTGGTTCTCGTCGCAGGAAGCACCATCGGTCTCGGCAGCGCGCTGGCGCTGCAAGGGTGCGAGACCATGGGCGGTCTCATCGCCACGGCCGTCCATGTGTGCGTGCCCGTCGTCCGCTCGCTTCTCAACCTGCCGCTTTCCGACCTGCCCGCCGGGTACACCTCGTGCGGCGATCCGAAGGTCTGGGAGGAGAAGGGCTACTCGGCCAGCTTCTGCTTCTACTGCTCGCCGCTCGATCCGCAGAAGGTCTATATGCAGATGAACTGCCAGGGCGACTACTACCCGCTCACGCTCCGCCCGATCGGTTCACCGAAGCCCATCGAGGTCTACGAAGGCGTCCATCTCGAGAAGCTCACTTGCGAGGAGCAGCTGCTCATGCGCGCGCAGGCGAGCTACGACGAGTGGCGCGGCCGCGTCTCGGCGGAGTTCGAGTGCCCGAACGCGCGCATCTTCCCCGACCCGTCGGGCTACGGTTCGCTCACGGTGACGATCGACGGCAAGACGGTCGACTTCGCGGAAGACTTCAAGGTCGGCTTCGGGCAGGTGGTCGCGATCGAGGGCAAGCTCGACGAGGTTGCGCACTACGGCATGATCTCCGGCCTCCGCGAGCTGTCGGTCCGCACGGGTCCTGTGTCGTACACGGCGTTCCTGAACCGCGAGGTCTCGGCCATGATGCTGTTCAGGGGCGACACCTGCGTCGACACGCGCTTCCTGTTCGCGCCGACCCCGTGACGCGCGAAGTCCGATCGAGCCCCTGGGGCGAGAAGATGCAGTCAACGACGCAACGCGAGATTCCCCCACGGCGCCCCCGTGCGCATCGCATCGATGCGCGCGGGGGCCGCTTCGCCGTACCATCCATGCGTGGTCCGCCCAGCCGACGCTTCCAATCCCGTGTGCGTCCTCAACATCGTCGCGCTGTCGCCGAACCTGATCGGTGACGCGACGCCGAGGCTCAAGGACTTCGCACGCAGGTCGGGCGGCGTCCGCACGCTCGTGCCGCCGCTGCCGGCCGTCACCTGCGCGTCGCAGTCGACCATGCTCACGGGCCTCGCGCCGAGCGGCCACGGCATCGTCGGCAACGGCTGGCACGACCGCGCGCTCGGCGAGGTGCAGTTCTGGAAGCAGTCGAACGGTCTCGTCCATGGCGAGAAGGTGTGGGAGACGGCGCGCCGCATCGATCCGGCGTTCACCGCGGCCAACATCTGCTGGTGGTACGCCATGCACGCGTCGACCGACGCGATGCTGACGCCGCGGCCCATCTACAAGGCCGACGGCCGCAAGATCCCCGACTGCCTCACGACGCCTGCGGAGCTGCGCGATGAACTCCAGAAGAAGAACGGGCGGTTCCCGCTCTTCCGGTTCTGGGGGCCGATGGCCGGCATCGAGTCGACCGACTGGATCGCGCTCGCCGCGATGCATCTCCTCGAGTCGATGCGTCCGACGCTGTCGCTCGTCTACCTGCCGCACCTCGACTACGCGCTGCAGAAGGCGGGGCCCGGGCATCCGTCGATCCGGCAGGAACTGCGCGAGCTCGATCGCGTGGTCGGCGGTCTCCTCGACCGCTGCGCGAAGCTCGGCGTCACGCCGATCGTGGTCAGCGAGTACGGCATCGTGCCCGTGCGCGACGCCATCTGGCTCAACCGCACGCTTCGCGACGCCGGCTATCTCGCCGTGCGGATCGAGGATGGGCTCGAGATCCTCGATCTCGAGCACTCGCGCGCCTTCGCGGTCGCCGACCACCAGGTCGCGCATGTCTCCGTGCGCGATCCGGCCGATGTCGCCGAGGTCGAGCGCATCCTCGCGAGGATCGATGGCGTCGAGCGCACGCTCTCGGGCGAGGCGCGCCGCGCAGCGGGGCTCGATCACGCACGCGCAGGCGACATCGTCTGCGTCAGCGCGGCCGACCGCTGGTTCGCGTACGGCTGGTGGCTGGACGATCGAAAGGCGCCCGACTTCGCGCGCACCGTCGACATCCACCGCAAGCCCGGCTACGACCCGTGCGAGCTGTTCTACGACCCGAAGCTCGCGTGGCCCGCAGGCCGCGCGATGGCGAAACTCGCGCTCCGCAAGCTCGGGTTCCGCGCGCTCCTCGATGTGATTCCGCTCGACGCATCGCTCGTGCGCGGTTCGCACGGCCGCGCCGCGCAGGCATCGGGGTTCGACCCGGTCTTGATCGGCGAGCTCCCCGACCCGTTCCTCGAGCACTCGCTCCCGATGGGCTGCGTGCGCGACGCCATCCTCGCCGCCACGCTCGGCGCCCGCCACGCACGCGCGGTCGAAGCCGAGCTGAGTGCGCCGACGCGCGCGCTCCTGGGCGGGGCGCGCCGCTGATGCGCGTGTTCTGGTCGATCATCGCGCTGCTCGCGGCACTCGGCGTGTGGTTCGTCCTGTCCGCCCCAACTCGCCCGTCATCCGAGCGCAGCGCGGTCATCGACGCGCCCATCGCGCCGTCACCCCCAGCCACGCCCTCGGCCAGCGCAGCATCGGCGCCAAACCCCGCGCCCGCGCCCACTCCCGCGCCCACGCCCACACCCGCCGCCGATCCCCTCGGCACCGCGATCACCCAGGCGCTCCTCGGACCCGCCGCCAGCGACCAGTCGGCGCAGACGCCGGTCGCCCGCGATGCCCGCTCGCCCAACGACATCACGCGCCGCATCGACGCGCGAACCATCGAGCTCGACGGCCGCTACCGCGTGGTCGGAAACGGCAGCATCGACGACCCCTACCGCATCTCGTGGGAACTCCTCACCTCCGCGGGCCCCTTCATCGACCCCGCGCAGCAGGCGCTCACGCCGCCGCCGTGGGTGCGCGCCCTCGAGGGCAGCTACATCGAGATCTCCGCGTACTACTCGACCGCGCTGCGCGTCGCGACGACCAAGCATGTGCTGCTCACGCTCAACCGCTGGGACGGCTGCTGCATCGGCCTCCCGCCGACGCCATTCGACGCGATCGACGCCAACCTCGCCGCGCCGCTCGACATGAACGGCAAGCATCTCTTCCGCTTCGGCACCTTCCGCGGCCGCCTCATCGTCGAGCCCTTCTCCGCGGGCACCTACCTCCTCGGCCTCTACCGCCTCGAGGACGCAGCGTTCGTCACGCGGTGATTTCGCGCAGGCCCCCCGCGCGGCTACGCTGTCACCGTGCTCCGCATCGGTCCCGTCCAACTCGCCTCGAAGATGCTCCTCGCGCCGATCGCGGGGCACACCGACCTCGCGTTCCGCATCCTCTGCCGCGAGCAGGGCGGCGTCGGCATCGCCTACACCGACCTCCTCAATTCCCACGCGATCCTGCGCGAGACCCGCCGCACGCTCGACCTCGCCAAGACGAACGAATTCGACCGCCCGTGCGGCATGCAGCTCTACGGCAATTCCGAGGATCCACTGCCCGAGGCCGCGCGCTGGGCGGTCGACCGCGGCGCGCAGGTCGTCGACATCAACATGGGCTGCCCCGTCGACAAGGTCGCGAAGAAGAACGGCGGCAGCCTGCTGCTCCGCGACTGCGGCAGCACCACGCTCCTCGCCGCGCGCATCGTGCAGGCGGTCGAGCGCCACTCGGGCGGACGCGTGCCCGTCACCGCCAAGATGCGCCTCGGCTGGGACCCGGATCACATGGTCGCGCCGATCCTCGCGCGCCAGCTCGCCGATGTCGGCATCGCCGCCGTCACCGTCCACGGCCGCTACACCGTGCAGTACTTCTCAGGCAAGGCCGATTGGAACGCGATCCGCCAGGTGGTCGAGGCCGTTCCGCAGATCCCGATCATCGGCAACGGCGATGTCAGCGAACCAGAGCACGCCGCGGCGCTGATCGCGACCACCGGCTGCGCAGGCGTCATGGTCGCGCGCGGCGCGATGCGCACGCCGTGGATCTTCCGCCGCGCCGATGAACTGCTGCGCACGGGCCAAGTCGGTCCCGAGCCAACGGTCGCAGAGAAGCTCCGCGTCGTCCTCAGGCACCTCGAGCTCAGCGCCGAACACGAAGGCGAGACCCGCACGGTCATCCGCATGCGGCAGCACATCGCCTGGTACGGAAAGTCGATGGGGCACATCAAGCCCCTCAAGGAGGCGATCCGCACCTCGACCTCGGTCGCCGAGATGCGAGCCGCCCTCCTCGCCGCCGAGGACGAGTACGCACGACTCGAAGGCCCCCTGGTCCCCCGCGCGAGGCGCTCCGAGGCGCTTCCGGGCCGCGAAGACCTCGCCGAAACCGATTCCGACGCGCGCTTCTAGGACGGAATGCGTGCGCAGAATGCATCGATTTAGGCAATTTTCCTAACGGGATTTGCCCCGAGGTCGCCTTGGGGTACTTTGAGAGTCAAAGGGCCGCGCCTCGTGCGCGGAAAAAGGGTTGGCTTTGTCGGCGGGAACCGACGGAGCCATAAGTTTGAGGGAGGAACACGAGCTTCACGCTCGCGTTCCAATGTAGGGAGGGAGTCAGAAATGAATGCTATCGCTCGCAGGGCGCGTTTTGTCGCGTCTGTGGGTGCCATCGTGTGCGCTGCTTCAGCGTACGCCGATGCACCGCCGTTGCAGCTGCAGGTCACGACCGGCAGCTTCGGGAAGTCATTTTCGCTGAATCCGAATTCGGTATCCCCAGGGGGCGTTGGCTCCTACATGGGTTCCGTTGACGGTGGCGCGAACACCTGGAACTTCAACTACAACTTCAGCGCCGCAAGTGGCGCGGAAGCTGCCGCTCAGTCCGGCACCTTCTCGATCACGAATCTCTCGGGAGCCGAGCGGACCTACAACATCCGTCTCACGCTTCCGACGACTTCGCCGGGAACGCTGACCGGCCTGTTCAACGGCTCGCTGTCCGGCACGCTCATCACGAGCGGCGCTGGGTACATGCGGTCCGTGACCGCCACGCCGATGTGGTCGGCGCTGACGAACGCATTCACCGTGGGGCAGTTGTTCGCCTCGCCCGTGAATGTCGTCCGCAACGGTTCTGGCGCGACCTCGATGGGTTCGCAGGGATTCGGCGGTTCGTCGCCCTCCACGCCAGCTCCGTTGTTCGGCGAGACCATCGCGATCAACATGAACTTCGTCCTCTCCGCCAACGCGACGGCGTCGTTCTCGTCGGCGCTCGGCGGGGTCAGCGTTCCGATCCCCGCCCCCGGCGCGTTCGCGCTGATCGGCGGCGCAGGCCTGCTCGCTCAGCGTCGTCGCCGACGCTGACCGGTTGCCTGCCGTCAGTAGGTCTCTCTTTGGGCCGACCCAAGTTCGAGAAGTTCCGTCCGTCCATCGCTTTGTCAGCTCGTTTCAAAGTCTGAACATCTTTCATCTCTTCGTCCCATGTCGGAGAGGGCACAAGCCAGGGTCGTCGGGCCCTTGAGCAGGCGAACACGCACGCCAGACTCATGAGACGACCCGGATTCCGCGACGCGTTTGCACGAGAGACGCGCCGCGGGGCGCTGCGAAGCAGTTCCGCGAACCATTTGTGCCCCTTTCCGCCCGCCGCCCAAAGCACGCAAGTGCTCTTGGGCGGCGATTTTTTTGGGGCAGCGATTCCGGGGGCAGCGAGTTTTTCGCGCCGCGGTCACGGGAACCCCCGTTTCGCGGCGCCAAAGCCGTCCCAAGCCCCGACCGACTTGAGCCGCCCCGTCCACCGCCGTACGATCCCCGCCCCATGGCACTGCGCTGCAACATCGTCACCCCCACCGAAAGCGTCCTCGAGACCGAAGCGTCGTATGTCGAGTTTCCGGCATGGGACGGTCAGAAGGGTGTCGCCCCAGGCGCAGCGCCGTTCCTCGTCCGCCTCGGCGAAGGTCGCCTCCGCATCGAGAAGTCGGGCGGCGTCGCCGAGACCTTCCTCCTCGACGGCGGATTCGCGCAGATGAACGGCGGCACGCTGACCATCCTCGCCGATGCCGTGACGGCGTCCGGCGCGCTGTCGGCCAGCGAGGCCGAGAAGGAACTCGCCGCGGCCAAGACCGATGCCCTCAAGCGCGGCACGGTCGATGCGCGCGACAGCGCCGAACGACGGCAGCGCGTTGCCTATGCGCGCGTCGCCCTCGCCCGCAGCGGCCGCCGCTGAACGCTCCGCGTGGTAGTCTCCGCCGCATGACCGAGCACGACGCGAACGCGATCGCCGAGAAGGTGGTCGCGTCGGAAGACGCCGCCCAGACCGCGACGACAGGCATGGAAGCCGAAGCGAACCAGCCATCGCCCGAGACTCCTCCCGAGACTCCGCCCGAGACGCCTCCCGAGACGCCGTCGTCAGAGGTCACGGAGACTCCGTCGCCCAAGCGACGCCGCAAGTCGGCCGAGGAGCATCCATCGCTCTTCTCGATCAACCTCGAAGATCCCGAGCTGCCGTCGGCATCGATGCCATTCGCCCTGCGCGTCGAAGCCGCGATCCTTCTCGCCGACCGGCCGATCTCCGATTCGCGCATCGCCGAGGTGCTGGGCCTGGTGCCGCCTGCGAACCGCGGCGCGGGCGA
>CAIXEV010000631.1 GCA_903918555.1 uncultured bacterium
GATGTCAGCCGTCGACTCCGACATCCACGGTTCAGCGGACTAAAGTCCACTGGCACCCAGGATGGACGACTCCGACGGCCTGAACCACCCGACACCCACCGCCTGGGTGCCAGCAGACTTCAGTCTGCTGAACGGATGATGTCAGCCGTCGCCCCCGACACCCACGGTCCAGCGGACGAAAGTCCACGGCACCCAACGCCGGCCGACTCCGACGGTCGAATCTGAATCGTGCGACTTCGACAGCTGAGCTCTCAGCCGCGGCCGATCGCGTTCAGAACCACTTCCGTCCACCGATCTGGTAGATCTGGATGAAGTCCGCGTCGCTCTTCGTGAGGTAGATGATGCCTTCGATGAGGCTGATGATGCCGCCGAAGCCGCAGGTCGCGACGCTGATCACGATGCGGAGAATCCCGCCGACGACATCGCCGAGGATGAAGCGGTGGACGCCGAGGCCGCCGAGCACGATGGCGAGGACGCCGCAGAGGATGCGCTTGCTTTCGACCTGGGGCTGACCACTGGGGAAGCTGGACATCGGATGGACCTTTGGCGGGCACGCCGTACGGGGAATGGATGCCCTGCAACCGACCCGTGTCGGTTCCAAGGCAGCCTGACCCGCTAGTTGACCCTGCTTCGACGCTGCTTGTCAAGTCAGCTGGTTGATTCGCACATCAATCCCACTACGATCTCCCCATGCCGCTCACCCCAGTCGCCTCCTCCGAGCGCCTCCGCGGCGTGGACATCGCCCGCGGAATCGCGCTGCTGGGCATCCTGTTCGTCAATGTCCGCTTCTTCTTCGCGCCGTTTGGGCTCGCGATGGACCCGATCGTCGCGCTTGATGGCTCGGAGCGCACGGCCGCCGACAGCGCCGCGTGGGCGTTCGTCGAGACCTTCTGCAGCTTCAAGTTCATCTCGCTGTTCTCGCTGCTCTTCGGCTTCGGCCTCGCCATGCAGGCCGCCCGCGCCGCCGCGCAGGGGCCGCGGGCCTGCGGCGCCTCGCGATCCTCGCGCTGGTCGGCATCCTGCACTGGTCGCTCGTCTGGTACGGCGACATCCTCACGCTGTATGCGCTGCTCGGGGTGATCGCGCTCGCGTGCACGGGCCTCTCCCAGCGGTCGCTTGGCTGGATCATCGCCGTGGTCGCGGTGCTCGTGGCGCTCAACGCCTTCGGCGCCGCCGCGCTCTATGCGGTCGGATTGATGATGCTCGCGGGCGCGGGCGCGGCTGAGGCCGACGCCGCCGCGACGATCGAGCGCGGTCTCGACGCGATGCTCGAGGCGGGCTTCGACCCCATGAATCCCGCGTGGATCGAAGCCGAGCGCGCGGCCTTCGCGGAGGGCCCGTTCCTCGACGCGATGCTCTTCCGCTGCGTGCTGTTCGCGTTCGGCTTCATCGCGGCGCTCTTCAGCTACGGATGGCAGTCGCTCTTCATGATGCTGTGCGGCGTCTACGCCTTCAAGGCCGGCTTCTTCGGGCCGGAGGGTGCTGCGTTCCGCCGCCGCATCGCGCTCCCGGCGCTCCTGCTCGGACTCGCGCTCTCGTTCGGAAGCGCGCTGCCGAGCCTCATCCTCGGCTTCGACAGCACCGCCGCGCGCGTGACCTACCTCGTCCTCGTGCCGCTGAGCGCCATGGTGCTGCCGTTCGCCTATGCGGCGATCATCGTCGAATGGGCGCCGAAGCTGCCGTCCTTCCTCGCGACGCCGCTCGAGCGCACGGGGCGCATGTCGTTCACCGTCTACCTCTGCGAGTCGCTCGTCTGCACGGCGCTGGCCTCGTGGTGGGGGCTCGCGTGGTTCGGCACCCTCAACGACGCGCAGGCGGCCGTCACGGCGTTCGTCGTCTGGCTCGCGCTCGTCCTGTTCGCGACGGCGTGGCTCGCCATCTTCCGGATCGGCCCGTTCGAGTGGCTCTGGCGAATGGTCACCTATGTGGGAAACACGGGCGCATCGAAGCCAATTCCCGCCTGAAACCTCGACTTCGCGGCCACATTCTGTAGGATGGCCGACCCATGCAGGCCCCGAACTTCCGTCTCGATGGCAAGGTCGCGCTCGTCACCGGCTCGTCGAAGGGCCTCGGCAAGGCGATGGCTTTCGCCCTCGGCGCGGCGGGCGCGAAGGTGGCCTTCAACTATGCGCACGGCAAGGACTGGGCCGAGCAGACCTTCGCCGAATACGAGGCGGCGGGCCACAAGGGCGGGCTCTTCCGCGCGAGCGTCGTCGACCCGGCCGAGGTCGCGCGCCTCACCGACGAGATCGCCGCGAAGCTCGGCCCCGTCGACATCCTCGTCCTCAACGCGACCCCCGCGCAGCCCCTGAAGCCGATCGAGGAGTACGACTGGGAGTTCTACCAGTCGATGCTCGACTTCTTCGTGAAGAGCCCGTATCTCCTTGCGCGCGCCACGCTTCCGCACATGAAGCGGCAGAAGTGGGGCCGCATCATCAACATCACGAGCGAGGTGTTCAACCGCGGCGTGTCGCCGTTCAGCGCGTATGTGGCCGCGAAGGGCGCGCAGGTCGGCTGGTCGCGCTCGATGGCGGGCGAACTCGCGCCCTTCAACATCACGGTCAACATGATCGCGCCCGGCTGGATTCCGGTCGAGCGCCACGCGAACGAGCCCGAGCACGAGAAGGAGGCGTACCGACGCCTCATCCCCATGGGCCGATGGGGCGTGCCGAGCGACTGCGGCGGAGCGTGCGTCTTCCTCGCAAGCGACGCGGCGGGATTCATCACCGGCCAGGACATCCATGTGAACGGCGGCATGACGGTCGTCTGACCCGAAGCCCATGAAGAGGAGCATCCCATGAAGAAGGTCATCTCTCTCGTCGCGCTCGCATCCATCGGTCTCGGCCTCGCCGCCGCAGCCCCGCAGGACGGCACCGCGAAGCTCGTCGCGGCGCAGAAGGCGCGCATCGAGGCCTACAAGGCCAAGCCCGAGGCGAAGCCGCATGTCGCGTTCGTGTCGAATGGCGTCGCCGACTTCTGGACCATCGCGAAGGCCGGCGCCATCGCGGCGGGCAAGCAGCTTGGCTGCGATGTCACCGTCGAGTTCCCGGGCGGCGGCCTCGGCGACCAGAAGCGCATGCTCGAGGACCTCGTCATCAAGGGTATCGACGGCATCTCCGTCAGCCCGATCGACCCCGCGAACCAGGTCGAGGTCATGAACCTCGTCGCCGAGAAGTCGATCCTCATCACCAACGACTCCGACGCGCCGAAGGCTCCGCGCCTCTGCTACATCGGCATGGACAACTACGAGGCGGGCCTCATGTGCGGCAAGCTCGCGCGCGAGGGCACGAAGAATGGAGCGGGGGGCGGCAAGGTCGCGATCTTCATCGGCCGCCTCGAGCAGGACAACGCCAAGCGCCGCCGCCAGGGCTTCATCGACGGCCTCCTCGGCCGCACGCCCGACCCCACGC